>ONQO01000061.1 GCA_900319995.1 uncultured Bacteroidales bacterium | reverse complement strand
AAGTTCGGTGCTATCGTGCGCTATTCTCCTACTTGGGATTTGGGTACGAACGGTGCAACGAAGAAACCGAATGTACGTAACATCACTTCGCCTGCTGCCATCGGTGATGCCATCCTTAATGTACATGGTACTTTCCGTATGGGTGAAGGTTGTTCGGTTTATACGACCTGGGCGAAAGACAATACCCTGATGGCTCTAGATGAGACTGAAAGTGCTACCGGTGGCGCAAGCGTCATCTCTTCCAACGAAGATGCAGGTACGTTTATCTTCGATGCAGATGCCCCAGAATTCGACGGAATCCATATGAGCGGAATGAATATCACCGGCTTTGGTCCTAACGTCATTGTGAACTATGACCATAATGATTACGGTATTACTTCTCCGATGGCATATCCAGTCAAGATTCCGACGGTTTTGAATCAAAGTACTCCAACTCCTGTATTCGGCATCGAACTATGTACGCCGGTTAAACTGAAGAATGGTGATGGTACGTTTGTAGAGACATCTTCTACTACTGCCGGTACATCTTATTGCTATATGAATGGTCAATGGACGACGATGCAGGTAGCAGAGGATGAGTGCTTCATGAAGGAGATTGTAGGTGGTCAGACAACCTATTATGCAAAACCGGCTGAGTATGTAGCAGTCAATGCAACATGGGATGGCGATAAGATGGTAGGCAATGCTGACCATACCTATAGTGACAAAGCCGGAGCAGGTCGTCTCTTTATCCTTATGAGTGATTGCCAATGGTGGGAAGTAGAGAAGAAAGACAACCTCTACCATTGTATCCACCCGCAGAACGACACCTATTACTATTGGGATGAAGAGGAAGATAAATGGATGGAGCAACGCTTCACCATCACTTGGCTCAACTGGGATGGCGAAGAAATCAAGTCCTATGTCCAAGACGGATCGGAAATGGTGGAGGTTGACTATAGCGTAACCTATGGTACGCAGGCGGAATACCTCGGTTCCAACCCGACGCGTGAGCCGGATATTGACTATACCTATAACTTCACAGGTTGGTCGCCTGCGCTCGGCAAGGTAACGGGCGATGTGACCTATACCGCTACGTATAGCAAACAGCCGCGTAAGTTCACCATCATCTTTACCGAAGAAGGTGGTACTGAGATTGAGCGTCAGTTCCTTACACACAACGAGACTCCTGTTTGTGAGAACGTTCCGACCCGTCCGGGCTTCACGCTCCAATGGGAACCGGAAGTGGCTGCCGTTACCGGCGATGCTACCTATCGCGCTACGTGGCTCGAAGAACCGCCTACGGAATATGCCGTTACGTTCTTCGACTATAATGGTACCACCAAACTCAAACCGACGGACGAAACGCCGTATATGGTAGCCGTAGGCGCAATGCCTGTAGCTCCGGCAAATCCGTCCGGCAAGGCTCCTACGAACGAATTTACCTACGAGTTCGACCACTGGTCGCCGGCATTGGAAGCCGTTTCAGCAACCAGCGTGAAGTCTTATACAGCTGTTTATCGTGAGGTGGCTAAGAAATACACCATTACTTTCAAAAACGAAGACAATTCGGTTATCGAAACCAAGCAATTTGCGTATGGCGAGACTCCGGTTTGCTCCAAGACTCCGACTAAAGCGAATACGGCGCAATATACCTATTCGTTCGCTTGGACACCGCAAATCCAGACTGTAATGGCCGATGCAACATACAAAGCACAGTTCACGCCGACAACAAATAAATATACGGTTAAACTGCAATGTAACATTGCTGGCAAGTGCTCCTTCACGGGCGCAGGTACCTATGATTATGGTACTAGCGTAAGCATTGTAGCTACTCCGGCGGAAGGATATGAGTTTGTTAAATGGCAGGAGCGCTCGGGTGCTGCTAACCTCGGTGCACAAACTATTACGGGCGACATTACGTTGACTGCAGTGGTTAAGGAATCTGCGAAGCCGGATCCCGAGAACCTGACTATTGGTATTGATGGTGTTGAAACCATACCGTCTGCAACCGACTATATGGATGTAACGCTTACTTCCGATGGTCTGGCGCATTCGGGTCAGATTATCAATGCCAACAATATTACCCTCTACGGCAATGCTGACTTTGTGTTGAATAAAGCCATGGCCGCCGGCAAATGGTACGCAATTGCAGTGCCGTGGCGTGTTGAGGCGAACGGAGGAGTATTCCTTGGTACATCAACCAAACCTGCTGCTCTCGGTACAGATTATGAGATTTGCTACTACGACGGTGCTGTTCGTGCCGCACAGGGTAAAGTGGATGCATGCTGGGTATATATGAAGAATCTCAGCACGAAGAAAGAACTGGAGCCGGGACGTGCATACATGATTTGGCTCAAGAAGGGTGTAAGCCAGATTAAATTCCGTAAGAAAGCGCAAGCACCGCTCTTGACCACTTCTACCAATGTACAGCAGTACAGTTCTTCCAATACGTTGGATGCCAACTGGAATGCGATTGCTAACCCCTCGCTCATCCATGCATACCTCAATGCCGGTTCGGAAAGTGCAAAAGCACAGCATTATCTGGCAGACGAAGAAAGTTATGATTGGTTCTATCTGAATGCGGAGGAACTGGTGGTAGGTGAGCCGATTTATGTACAGGCTCCAACCACGAAGACCGTCAATGCGGGCGCTTCCTATGCACCGCGTCGCGCGAAAGCCGAGACACAAATGACCACCTTCGATGTCAACATCACTGCTGCCGGTGCCGCAAAATATGCCGACCACCTGAGCGTTGCTCTGGATGAAGACAAAGAGGAGAATGCATATGTTATTGGTCAGGACCTCGTTAAGTTCGGTGTCAGCACCAAGGTGGCACAGATGTGGATTGACCGTTATGACTCCAAACTCTGTGTGAATACGGTTGCTCCGGAGGATGAGACCACTTCCTTCCCGATGAGCATCTTCGCTCCGAAGGCCGGCGAATACACAATCGCTATCGAGCGCGAAGTGGCTACAGAGGACTATAACCTCTATCTGACCTACAACGGCGAAGCCATCTGTAACCTTTCGGAAGGCGCATACACGCTTAACCTCAAGAAGGGTGCGGATGCCAACTACGGTCTGCGTATCGGAGCAAAGAAGGTGGCTACCGCTATTGATGAAGCAGTTGTGGACAGCAAGGATATGCCTGCAACCAAAGTGCTCATCAACGGTCAGGTATTCATCATCCGTGGCAAGAATGTTTACTCCATCGATGGTCAATTGGTTAAATAAAGTGAAAGGTGAAAAGTTAAAATTGAAAGGATTATGATTATGAAAAAGAAACAATATATTTTCCCTCTCACAGAGGTGACAACAATCAATCTGAGTGGAGTAATTCTTACCAGCCCGGAAGGTGGTAGTACACCTCCGCCTCCTGTTCACCCGGGTGCTCCAAAGCGGAGAGTAGCTCCTGTGTTCTAATCTCGACAGTCAAAAGAGAAAAGGCATCTCATTGCGAGGTGCCTTTTCTCGTCAGCCGAACGGCTTGAAAGCCGTCCCACCTCGAAATTACGTTCGCACGTTTGTGCTCATACACCAGTCTTTGCTGCTAAAAATCAAAATAAATTTACATTTTTTCCTCAAATCCTTGTGTATGTCAAACTTTTGTTGTAATTTTGTGGCGAATCTCGAATTTATTACTTTATAATAATCATGAAATAATAAAATCGTGAGAGCGAATGATAATCCGTTTGCAATCAGTGGTTCTGAGGGTGCTCGTTGTAATGGAAAGAGTTGTATCATTGAGCATTATTTCAGCCAACCGAAGGTACAAGAGCATTATCTACGCCGCATGTATTAATTCCAAACCAGTATTTATAGCACATATGAAAATGAAACGGATAATTGTAGGAATATGCCTCGTTCTGTTTTGGGCAACAGGTGCACAATGCCAAGAAATGTCGGTTGCTGAGCGCAATGCCGCACAAGGTTTCAATGACACCATCGACCGCCTCGCCCCGGATTTCGTAACCGTCAGCCTCTGTGTTGCTGATCCAACGGATTATCATCAAGATGTATTAGGAACTTCCGGTCATGCTTTCTTACGATTGCAATGTCCTACCTTCGGGTTGGATTATTGTTTCTCGTACGAAGGCGAAAATGTGAATGATAACCTCTATCGGTATCTCAACGGGCAAACGAAAATGGGTATGTTTGCAGTCCGTACAAATGAGTATTTGGAGGATTACAGGCGTTGGAACCGTGCCGTGCACGAGTATCGTTTGGCATTGCCTCCGGAGGTGGAGCAACGGTTATGGGAAATCATGGATAACCATATCACGAAAGGCATTGTGCTGCGTCAGGATCTGAATAAGTACGGATGTGCTATCACGGTAGTGAAATATGTCAAAAAGGCATTAGAGGGCACGCCGATTGTCTATGCGCACGACGAAGAAATGGAACGCATGACGCGCCGTGAGATAGGCTATCGGTCGTTAGCCAATCATCCATGGTTGAGATTATTCTCCATGATCATGACCGATAATAAAGCCGATAAAGATTTACCCATAGACGAGAAACTGATTATTCCCGCTGATTTAGCCGCCGTTTGGCAGCAGGCTACAATAAATGGAACACCTATGGCTACCTACATCGGCGATATCGTAGAAGGTGCTCCGTTGGATAACTCCAAACCCTGGTTTACGCCTATTTTGGCGGCTATTCTAATCGTACTGATTACCTTATGTTTCGCTTTTACCAAATATCCTTATTGGGATTGGTTGTTATTGGGAATGCAGGCACTCATCGGTTGTGTGCTCATCTTCCTATGGATAGTGATGCGTGAGTTTGGCGGGTCGGCATATATACTGATGGCGCTCTTCAATCCGTTACCGCTGATCCTGTGGAAATGGCGGAAGTATTGGGCACTGCCGTATGCAATAATCCTCCTGATAGGAATGATTGTATTACTCTGTATGCCCCATATGTTAGTTGATCCGGCTATCTTAGTACTGACTTTGGCATATATCGTCCTTTTCGCAAAAGATTTTGTTAAATCTCAAATGTCAAATCACAGGAATTTCGCTTGTCGAAAATAACCGTTCGAACAAAGTGAGACAAGAAATGACCAATGACAATTGACAAATCACAAATAAAATATCCTCTTTTGCCATATTCTCAGTTGGTGTTTGACAGCACTCGCTGGATGCCGGCGGTCTATCGTTTTCCGATGGCTTTCCTTTGGCGGGGAGGGTCCAAAGAGAAAGACCGTATTGAGTGTGCTATTTGTACCGCGATTGCTAACCATCCGGTTTTTCAGATGGCGGTAGATTGGCGCGGCAGGCATTATCCATCATCGTTGAAGGATATACTGCATGGACGGTATCATGACATCGAACTCTCCACGCAGGGTGAATATGTACGTATCACTACGCGATTCAGTCGCATATTAGGGGATGGTCGGAGTGGGCAGATTCTTATTGAAGATATCCAGCGGGCATATGCCGGATTGCCATTGGTGTCCGATGATTACTGGGCTTATGTGGAGCAGAATGAGCAGCAAAAAAGCAACGCTCATTATCACATCAGCCATGATTGGCTGATTAATGAGTTTGCGGACAACTCGGTTCCCGTGCGTCCGACGATAGACAGAAAATGCCTATTTACAGTCCTTCCGCCCAAAGCAGGATTATATAAAGAGGATTATTCGGATTGGCAAGAGAGAATATTATCCTTTTCTGAAAAGCAGCACCTCTCTATAGATGGTATCTTCTCGCTTTGTACAGCCCTTGCTATCGCAGAGTATTGCGGTACGGATGAAGCGGCGCTCACGTGGGCATATGAGGGGAGAGAGACTCCCAATGAACAGCGTATCTTCGGTAGCCTCCATCGGGATATACCATTTAAGATAAACGTCAAATCACCAAGTACAAATCACAAATCGGATTTGATCCGGGAAGCAAGGAATCAAATCCGATCGGGTATTGCGCATAGCGATTATCCCTATACGCTGACGGCGCCTTATAACAAGCGATGGAACTATGCCGTCAATGTGCTGAACACAACGGACTTGGAGGATTTTTTACCCTCGGTAGATCTTCCAATGGAAATGGTCTCTATGCCGGAGCAGAGATATGCGTATGCCCTTTTGGATATTGAAATACTGAATCGCAAAGAATCGCTCCAATTGCGTTACCGCTACTCCGCTACCCATTATAAAGAATCCTCCATCCGAAGATTCGCCTCCCTTGTCCGCAAATATGTGGAATGGCTACTGGAAAAATAGTTAGTAATGACGTTATTTCGAAATCCCGTAATTACGTAATCCCGTAATCCCGTCATCACGAAAAAAAACAATAATGATCGCCCTAATAGAAAATATAGACCTCCGCCCCCTGTTGAAGCAATCGCTCGCGCAAGCCGCTATTGCCAATCCGCATCGGGAAACCAATCCCGTGCGGACGGTGGAACAGTGGCTGCAATATGTGGAGCGGTTTGCGCATAACATGCCCTGGCAAACGATGGACATAGGCGAGGACGCGTCTTTCTTTCGCCGCATTGACCAGAATATCGGTTATTTCTATTTCCTGTTGGACCAGCCCTTAGATGCCCTTCGCAACCGCGGGTATATCTATCCCTCGCTGCAATACGAACCTCGTGTTGCCCAATGGCTCAGAGACTACAATACCGCTTGGGGCGAGTGGCTCAGCAGCCCGGATAGTTGGAACGACTCCTATTATAATCTCGCGCGCAAGGACGCGCGTTTCGAACTTGATACCGACCGCTACGAGTCCCCCGACCACTGGCATTCTTGGAATGATTTTTTTACGCGGAGGCTCCGTTCGGGATTACGTAATCCCGTAATCACGTCATTACCTAATTCCGTTCACTCATTCACTCGTTCACTCGTTCATTCGTTTCTCTCCCCCTGCGACGGGGAGATCGCTTTTTCGCCGGTTAAGACCGCGAGTATCGCCAATTGGCTTGACCTGCTTGGCGATAGCCCCTACCGTGAAGCCTTTGCGGGGGGCGAGACAACCCATATCGTCCTCGATGTCTTTGACTACCACCGTTTCCATGCGCCATGCGATGGTACGGTCTTGGAATGTAAGACCATCGAAGGCATTCATGCCGGAGGAGGTGTGATAATCTGGGACGAAGAGCAGGGTAGATATCGCTATGACAAACTCGGCGTAACGGATTTCCAAATGCTTGAGACCCGCGGTGTCCTCATCTTGGACACACCCGCTTTTGGCAAAATAGCCCTCGTTGCCGTCGGCGTCCAGCAAGTCAGTTCCGTCCAATGGACTCACCCTAAATTAAATTCTCAATTCTCAATTCTCAATTCTCAATTCTCAATTCGTCAGGGCACCGAGTTAGGCTGTTTTAAATTCGGAGGCAGCGACATCGTGCTTTTCTTTGAGCCTGGCAAAGCTCCGCACATAACCCCTAAAACCGTCAAAGTAGGCGATGGGATAGTGTAAAGCGTTTCGGTTTCGTAATCACGTGGTTACGTAATTACGATAAAAGAGAAAAATATTTTTTCTCAAAAAACTTGCATATATCAAAAAAAAGCAGTATCTTTGCAGCGAAATATAAATGATTGTTTATATAAACGCCGATTTATATTATGAAGTTTTACGATCGAGAAACCGAATTGGAAGCACTGCATAATACGTACGAACAGTCGCTCACAAGCGCTACATTTACTGTGCTGATGGGACGTCGCCGCGTGGGAAAGACATCCCTCTTGTTGCATGCAATGGAGGGCAAGGAATATGCCTATCTGTTCGTCTCTAAGGATAGTGAGGCAATGTTGTGTAATAAGTTTCAAGCAATTCTGGAACAACAATTACATCTTCCTATTTACGGTACGATTACCCGTTTTCGTGATCTGTTTGAGGTAATCATGCGCGAGTCTATTAAGCGGCATATCACGGTTATTATTGATGAGTTCCAAAATTTGGCTAAGATAAATGCCGCTATATTTAGTGAGATTCAAGACATCTGGGACCGATACCATGCGCAATCGCATATCAATTTGATAGCTTCAGGAAGTATTATGGCGATAATGAAGCATATTTTCGAGGATAAGAACGAACCGCTTTACGGACGCCCCACCTCGAAATTCACACTTCGCCCGTTCTCCATCGCCGTGCTCAAACAAATTTTTGCCGACCATTGTCCGAATTACACAAACGAGGATCTGCTGTGTCTTTATATGATTACGGGCGGAGTGGCGAAGTATGTGGAGTTGCTGATGGATGCTGGCTGTTATACCAAGGAGAAAATGCTCAATTACGTTTGTCGGCTTGATTCCTATTTCCTGACTGAAGGACGAGATGTCATCAATACGGAGTTCAGTGCCGATTATAACACCTATTACTCGATTCTCCAGTTGATGGCCAATGGCTCCAATAGACGAACCGATATTGACGGCGCGCTTCAAAAAGATTGCGGCACTTACTTGACGAATTTGGAGAAGAACTTCGGCATGGTAGTGCGTCTGAAACCTCTTCTGGCTTCCGCGCAATCCAAGACCTCTTCTTATGAGATAGCCGATTTGTTTTTGCGGTTCTGGTTCCGGTTTATATGTCCTTACCAATCACTGATAGAGAGCGGGCAACTGAAACTCTTGCGTACGAATATCAATACGCATTATGAGCGTTTCTCCGGCAAAACCTTGGAACGCTATTTCCAGACCTTACTCATGGAGTCGGATGAATTTAGTCAGGTAGGTTATTGGTGGGATAGAAAGGGAGAGAATGAAATGGATATTGTGGCGATTAATGAATTTACTCACCAAGGATTAATAGCCGAAGTGAAACGTAATGAACAAAAAATCAATCTACATGCCCTTTCCGAGAAGGCGGATAAGCTACCATCTGCCGAGTTTGGTCGTTATCAATTCCGTCTCTGCGGGTTCTCCATTAAAGATATGTAACTAAATATGAAACGATATGCATTAATAACCGGCGCAAGCCGGGGAATAGGAAGAGCAATAGCTATTGAGCTGGCGAAAGACGGCTGCTCAATCTTGCTCAATTACAAGTCCAATCATGCGGCGGCTCAGGAAGCCAAGTGTCTGATTGAGGAAGCCGGCGGCGAAGCCGAGCTGATGCCCTTCGATGTATCCCAACCCGACGCCATCAATGCCGCCTTGGATGCATGGTTCGCTGCCCATCCGGATGACTATATAGATGTGCTCGTCAATAATGCCGGAATTGTCGACAATGAACTTATGCTATGGATGGAACCAAAACAATGGCACTCCATTATTGATATCAATCTCAACGGTTTCTTTTACTGTACGCGCAGAGTGATCGAGGGCATGTTCGAGAAAAGGCATGGAAGGATAGTGAATATATCATCGATTGCTGGACAAAAAGGAATCCCAGGACAAACCGGTTATGCTACTGCAAAATCTGCATTGATAGGGGCAACGCGTTCACTTTCAACGGAGGTTGCTTCAAGAAACATCACGGTTAATGCCATTGCTCCAGGTCTGATAGAAACCGCTATTATAAATAAGGCTAAAATATCAGATATAGAGAAAAAGTTTTTTGATGATATTCCTATGCACCGCCTCGGCAAACCGGAAGAAGTAGCATATTTAGTCTCTTTCCTATGCAGCGACCGGGCGAATTATATCTCCGGTCAAGTAATAGGTATTAACGGAGGAGCATTATGAGAAGAGTTGTAGTAACTGGAATGGGTATCTGGTCCTGCATCGGGCAGGACTTGCAAACTGTCACCGAGAGTCTTCGTCAAGGTCGCTCGGGAATAGGCGTACGTCCTGAACGCAAGCAATTAGGATATCATTCCTTGCTGACAGGGATAGTTCCTCGTCCGGATCTGAAACCCTTGTTGGATCGCCGTTTGCGTAACGCTCTTTCTGAAGAAGCCGAATATGCCTATATGGCAACCCGTGAAGCCTTGAAGAATGCGTGTATAGATGCCGATTATTGTTTACAAAACGAGATAGGAGTGGTCTTTGGCAATGACACTTCCAATGGAGCTGTTGTCGATTCTTATGTAGGCGCCAAAGAATCCATAGATACTTTTATGTTGGGTTCTGGTATGGCTTTTCAAGCACTAACAAGTAATGTGGCGATGAATATGGCGAATATCTTTCATCTGCGCGGAGCGAATTTTACGACGGCATCTGCCTGTGCTTCAAGTGCCCAAGCCATCGCGCTGGCAGCTATGCTAATCCAATTCGGACAACAAAGCATCATGGTAGCCGGAGGTGCTCAAGAGACGAATGACAAGTCCATGATCGCTTTCGATGGTGTCAACACGCTCTCTAAACGTAATGATGATCCTATCCACGCATCGCGTCCGTTCGATAAAAACCGCGATGGACTGATACCAAGCGGAGGGGCTGCGGTTTTGGTGTTAGAGGACTATGAGCACGCAGTTGCACGTGGCGCAACTATATACGCGGAGATAGCCGGTTTCGGCTTCTCGCAAAATGAAACACCACTCGGTCAACCCTCTTCCGAAAGTGAATACCAAGCGATGATCAGTGCTCTCCAAAGCGCAAATCTCGCTCCGGAAAATATTGACTATGTCAACGCCCATGCCACCTCTACTATCGCCGGCGACATCGCGGAATCCAAAGCCCTCACACGTCTCTTTGTGAAAGAAAATCAAATAATAAATCATAAATCAGAAATCATAAATAGGAAACCATACGTTTCCTCCACCAAATCCATGACCGGGCACGAATGCTGGATGGCGGGAGCCAGCGAGACTATCTATACGATTTTGATGATGCAGCATAATTTTGTGGCTCCAAGTATTAATATAGAAGATATAGATGATTCCGCAAAGGAATTGAATATCGTTCGTACGATGCAAGAAGCAGAAATCAACACTGCACTATCTAATTCTTTTGGATTCGGGGGAACCAATTGTTCGTTAATATTCAAAAAATGGTAAAAATATGACAAAGCAAGAAATTATTGCCAAAACCAATGCTTTTCTCGTAGAAGAGTATGAAAAAGACCCGGCAATACTCAAATCGGAGGCACGTTTCCGCGAGGACTTGGATCTAAATAGTCTGGACTATATGGATCTCATGGTGACAGTCAAACGTGTATTCGGTATCATGCCGGCACCCGCAGAGATGAACTTGGTGGTGACATTGGGTGATTTCTACGATTTTATTGAGAAAAAACTGAACGAACCCTCACCCATACAAAAAAATGAATAACTCCAATCCACATACGGTATGCATCATTGGTGGTGGTATGAGCGGACTCTTTACCGGTGTGCTCCTTGCCAAAAATGGCTATAAAGTAACTGTTCTTGAGAAAAACCACATCATTGGTGGTGGCTTGCAATCTTTCCGTCGCGGTGATGCGGTGTTCAATACCGGCATGCAGGCATTTTGCGGGTATGGAGATGGTTTTGCGCTGAAACACTTTATAGATTATATTGGTTTTGATCATAAAGACTTGCATTTTGTCCCGCTTGACCCTGATGCTCAAGAAATAGTATGGTTGGATAGGGAGCATGTGTATCGGCTTCCAAAAACGCGCAAAAAATATGAAGAGTATTTGATTTCGCAATTTCCGCATGAAGCAAAAGGAATACATCAACTATTGGATGCCGTATACGAAATAGGCAACACTTTTGATTATTTCTGGCTACATCCCATGCAACTGCATCCGGCAGCGGCTAAATATGGTGTAATAACAGCCCGTCGATTAGTAGACAGTTGCATTACGGATGAGGCACTAAAACGCTTGTTTGAGTATGTAGGCATGCATCTCGGGTATAATCTTTCTTGTTTGCCAGCCACGGAATTAGGGATGATTCTTAATCTGTATATAGAAGGAGGTTGGCGTATTGCCGGAGGAAACTTGCCGTTTGCCAAACAATTGGCGCAGTATATTGAAGAGAATGGAGGAAAAGTATATAATAATACGGAAGTCTCAAAAATTATAGCGGAAAATCGAAAGATTATAAGCGTGGAAACAACGAATGAGCAAGTCTTTGTGGCAGATCAATACGTATGTGCAATTCCCCCGAAAACCCTTTTGCAGATTGTATGCGGTGAGGTACTTCGTTCTACAACCTATGATCGGATTATGGAATTCAATAATGATTCATCGTGCAGTATTTGTCATATTAAATTGAAACCCAACAGCATGAGATACCGTAATAATCTGATATTTATCCCAACGCCAATAGCAGACAAATCACTACCGCACTATATCTCTATGATTACTCCGCCGGCAATAAATCAAGGAGAGTGGGCGGATACAGTAGAGATATTGACTTTTACTCGTTATGGAGATTATAAACAATGGGAAAATACGAGGACAGGAAAACGTGGGGCAGAGTACGATAAAATGAAAGCGGAAAGGGCTCAAAAAACGATAGAGTACATATCTCAATTTTACCCCGAGTTGAGAGAGGCAATAGATACCGTTTATGTTTCTACCCCCTTAACTGTCAGAGATTATTATGGCAATCCTGATGGCGCAGTTTATGCACAACAGGGATTGTTTGCACCTGTGAAGACTAAAGCATCTAATTTGTTTATGACAGGTCAGTCTGTGCAATATCAAGGACTCTTTGGAACACTGACTACCTCCATTGCCGTCGCAGAGATAATGATGGGAAGAAGTTTAATCGAAGAAATAGCCAAAGCATAATATGAGAAGAGTTGTAGTCACAGGAATGGGTATCTGGTCCTGTATTGGGCAAGACTTGCAAACCGTCACCGATAGTCTTCGTCAAGGTCGCTCGGGCATCATCTTTGATCCGAAACGAATCGAATATGGACTTCAATCAGGTTTGGTAGGAAATGTTCCTCGTCCGGATTTGAAACCTCTCCTGCCTCGTAAATTTCGTGCTACGATGTCCGAGGACTCTGAATATGCCTACATGGCAGTTCGGCAAGCCTTCGAACAGGCAGGCATATCGGATGAATATCTACGTCAAAATGAAGTGGGAATTATTTTCGGAAATGATGGCAATACACATCAAATGGAAGTATACGAAACAATGAAAATTGAACATAATACTTTTATGCTTGGTCCTAATGCGCAATTTCAGAGTGAAACTTCATCCGTAGTAATGAACTTAAATACTATATTCCATTTGCGTGGCATCAACCTCAGTGTAGGTGCTGCTTGTGCGAGCGGTAGCCATGCGATAGGTTTTGCCAAATACCTTATTAACCATGGTGCGCAAGACCTTATTATTGCCGGTGGATCGATTGAAATGAATATGCATAATACAATCGGGGTAG
>ONQO01000060.1 GCA_900319995.1 uncultured Bacteroidales bacterium | reverse complement strand
GCGTCCTGCCAACTCTTCATCTGTTCGCCCTGCCAGCAGGCTATCGCTCCTTCATAGACCGATTTGGACTTGTCGGGCACAACTAGATCGGCATCAATCCCCATAACTACGCCTACTCCCTTACATTCGGGGCAGGCTCCTATGGGATTGTTGAAATCAAACAGGTGTTCATTGGGCTCAATGAAACGGATACCATCCGCTTCAAAACGCTCGGAGAAGACTTTCTCTTTCTTGTCCACCCATACGCGGCACTCGCCTTTGCCCTCAAAGAAAGCTGTCTGTACGCTATCCGCAAAGCGGTTGCTGGTCGCTTGTTCGTGATCGACGATGAGGCGGTCAACCAACAAGTAGGCGTCATGTCCTTCGGCTTTTTGCCAAGCGCTATCGTCCAGACGTACCGTGTCTCCGTCTATTAGAAGTCTGCTGAAACCCTGACTCAGCCATAGAGCCATTTGCTCTTTCAACGTCCGTCCTTCCGGCAGAACGATAGGACTTAACAGATACAGCCGTGTGCCGGTTGACTGCTCCTCCATGTATTGTACCACGTCGCGGATAGTGTTCTTCTTTACCTCCTGACCGCTTACGGGCGAGTACGTGTGGCCTGCGCGCGCGTACAATAATTTAAGATAATCATATATCTCTGTTACCGTCCCTACTGTCGAGCGGGGATTACGGCTGGTCACTTTCTGTTGGATGGCGATGGCTGGAGGAATACCTTCACCGGAGGGATTCCTTCTATCTTTTCCACCTCCGGTTTCTGCATGCGACCCATGAACTGCCGGGCGTACGCACTCAAACTCTCCACGTATCGGCGTTGCCCTTCCGCATAAAGGGTGTCGAACGCCAGCGAACTTTTGCCGCTGCCGCTCACACCCGTCACCACCACCAATTTGTTGCGCGGTATATTTACCGTCACATGACGCAAATTGTGGGTGTCCGCTCCCTCTATGCGAATGAAATCCTCTGCCAAATGATTATCTGCTTGCTTCCTCTGCTTCCTGACGCAGACGTTCGATATTGGCCATCGTTTCTGCGTCAGTCGTATCTCTCTGAGCCGATGTTAATAGCGGAATACGCACAGGAGTTCCCACCTCTATCAGACTCGGGTTGGCAAGATGGTCTTTATTGGCGTCATAGATATAAGGCCAATAAATCTTGGAACCATAGTATTTCTTTGCTAACCAAGTCATGCGGCTGCCTTCCGCAATAGGTTCGATAGCAAGCAACTTTGGATACGAGGCGATTGGTGGTAGTTCTTCGCCGAGGTTCGAAGAGATTGCCATAAACTCTGCACGGATTTCCTCTTCCGTAGGATTCTTTTTGCCGTAGGTGTTTACTTTGCTCGATTTGCTCGGTTGGGCTGGTTTTACGGCTGGTTTGGCTGGAGACTTAGGCTCTTTTTTCTCGTTCGCTTTGGGAGTCGGTTGGTAAGCCGGTTCTTCAATCTCAGGCACTTCTGTCTCGTCTTGGGGCAACTCGTCAATAAGTTCGGAGTCATTGTTCTCTTCTACCACTACTTCTGTCTTGTCCTTCTGGGTTAGCGTCTCAAACCAGCCTTTCAGCTGGTCGCGTACAAAGTAGACTCCTACCCCAAGGATTAAAAGCAGTACTAAAATACAAATTAATGTGTCACGAAGGAAATGACTGTTTTGTCCTCTCTTTTCTTCAAATGTTTCGTTTGTTTCCATATATGTTTCAGTTTTAGTCTCATATTTGGGTTCTTCTTGCGGTTGGGCCATCGCTGCCGGTTCGGGAATGAACACTGGATTGACAACCGTTTGTTCCACTATTGTCACAGATACTTTCTCCGGTTCTTGTACAGGCTCTTGTTTCTCTTCAGGCTGCTCAGGTTCTGCCGGTTCTTCTGAAACAACCGGTTCTTCCACTTCTTCAGGCTGTTCAGGTTCTTCCTCCTCTTCCGGCTGCTCAGGTTCTGCCGGTTCTTCCGGAACAACAGGTTCTTCCTCCTCTTCCACCTCTTCAGGCTCTTCCGGCTGTGCGTCGGATTTGGATTTTTGGGGACTTACTTCTTGTCCTAAGTCGGACAGCAAATCCACGATCTCTTCGGCCTGGGCGCCTAATTTCTTGAGAGGATCCATCGTTTCGCTCTCCACATAGATGGTCGTACGGGTAACGGTTTGGGAATCCGAAACAGTACTCGATTCAACCAATTCTTTCAAACTCGCTTCCGGATTGAAAACCACTTTGTTGTATCCCTCAATAATGATTTCTTCGCCCGTAGTTACGTTTACACTTTTGCGCGGAGCGACTGCTTGTAGCTTGAATGTTCCCAAACCGTTGATCTTGACTTGTTTGTCTCGTTTCAGCGCGTCTATTACATGCGCATTCAACGCCGTCAGGAATGCGTTTGCATCCTTTTCGCTCACGTCTGCACGTGTTGCCAACATCCGGCGCAGTTCACTCCAAATAAGTTTCTCTGCCATAGTTTAGAACTTTTTGATTTCTTCTTTCAGGTTTGTGGCGGGTTTGAAAACCAATTGGTTTTTGCTCGGTACAATCGTGCGTTCGCCGGTTTTGGGATGAACAATGGTACGCTCCCCGCGCGCTTTCATTTCCAATGCACCCAGTCCCTGCAACTGTACTGTCTTGCCGGCCATTATGTTTTCGCGAAGGATGGCTGTCGTCGTTGCCAGCAAACGCTCTGTGTCTTTCTTACTCAGACCTGATTCGCTTGATACCAGGCTTGTTAGTTCTTTTGTTAACATGTTTATGTCGTTTATTGATTTTCCGTTTGTAGTTCTCCGTACAGGTCAAATTCCTCCGCTTTAGTGATTTTTACATCCACAAACTCGCCCACTATTCTTTTGTCATTTGTTCCTTGTCCCTTTGTACTTAACAGCACTTCGCAATCCACTTCAGGGCTGTCGTATTGGGTCCTTCCGACAAAATAATCCCCTTCTTCGCGGTCAATAATAACGCGTTCGGTTTTTCCCGTAAATTGCTGCATCAACTCGCTGCTTATTTGCTGTTGGATCGCCATCAGTTCCTCCACACGCTTGTCTTTCACATCTTGAGGAATGTCATCCTTGTAATGGGTGTTAGCATAAGTACCTTCTTCGTCCGAGTAGGCAAAACATCCCATCCGTTCGAACCGCATCTCCTTTACCCATTGTTTCAATTCCTCAAAATCCGCCTCTGTCTCTCCCGGATGACCCACTAACAGCGTCGTGCGGATACAAATGCCGGGTACTTTCTCGCGTATCTTGCGGATTAGCGCATCCTGCTCGGCTCGTGTTATATGACGCCGCATCAAACCTAACATGTGGTCTGTACAATGCTGCAAGGCTATATCCAGATACTTGCACACGTTCGGATAGTTGGCAATCACGTCTAACAGCTCCTCCGGAAAATCCGTTGGATAGGCGTAATGAAGTCGTATCCATTCCACTCCCGGAACCTGCGCCATCTTGTCTATCAACTCCGGCAACAAATGGCGTCTGTCCGTGTCCAACCCGTAACTGCTCAAATCCTGTGCAATCACATTAATCTCCTTCACTCCCTGTTTTACCAGCCATCTCACTTCCTCCAATATCTCCTCCATCGGACGGCTTGTGTGTTTGCCGGTAATAAGTGGAATCGCGCAATAAGAGCACATCCGATTGCAGCCTTCACTAATCTTCAAATAAGCATAGTGCTTAGGCGTCGTCAACTTCCGCTCATACGAAGCACAACCGTCAATTTTTAATTTTGAATTTTGAATTCCTAATTCTTTGGTCAATTCGAGGAAATCGAACTTACCGTAGTACGCATCCACTTCCGGCAATTCTTCTTCCAACTCCGCGCGGTAACGCTCGCTCAGACAGCCCATCACAATCAGCTTACGCAACTTGCCTTTTTTCTTACGCTCCGCCATCTGGAGAATCATGTTAATACTCTCTTCTTTCGCGTCGCCGATGAAGCCGCAGGTGTTGATCACGCACACTTCTCCTTTCGGGTCTTCAGCATCATGCACACACTTCCATCCTGACGCTTCTAACTCTCGCATCAACCGCTCCGCATCTACCAGGTTCTTTGAGCACCCAAGCGTTATGAAATCAACTTGCCCCTTAATCATTCTTAATTTCCCAAGTCACAATGGAACTTGATGCGTACCAAACGAACATGTATCTCGTCGTAGTAATCTTCGCCGAGTTCTTCCATCGCTTTCTTGATGTTGTCATTGTCTGCGTTCTTGAAATACTCGTATATCTCTTCTTCCTCGTCTGGATCCACCACTTCTTGGATGAAATAGTTGATATTGATCTTCGTACCCGAGAACACTATCGCCTCCAACTCGTCAAGCATCTCCTCCATGGACATACCGTTGCTTTCGGCCAAATCGTCCAAATCCACACGACGGTCGATAGCCTGGATAATCTGTTTCTTACGCGTCGATTTCTTGGCTACTGTACGGATTCGCAAATCCTCTGGACGAATAATCTCGTTCTCATCAACATATTCCTTGATGATCCGCAGAAACTCATCCCCGTAACGTTTGGCTTTGGCTACACCCACACCCGGAATCATCAATAACTCTTCCATCGTAATCGGATAGGTCGTCGCCATCGCTTCCAAACTCGGATCCTGGAAAATGACAAACGGAGGCACATCGCTCTTCTTCGCTACTTTTCGGCGAATATCTTTGAGAATGGAGAACAGCACTTCGTCTGCAGCGGCGCAAGTCGCTCCGGCGCCTTCCATGATCTCGTCTTCTTCATCGTGGATCTCTATCGGCACTTCGAACTTGCTCGGCTTGCGGATGAATTTCAATCCCTCTTTGGTCAACTTCAAATCCCCGTAACTGTCCACATCTTTGGTCAGCATGCCTACCAATAACGCCTGACGAAGAATGGCATGAAGAGTGCTTTCCTCCTCGTCGCTCGCCGCTCCGAATGTCTCCAACTCGTCGTGGTGGTAACTCATCACTTCCGCCGTTTGGTTCCCGTGAAGAATATCCACGATATGTTCCGCTTTGTGGTGTTCGTTCACATGCTGAATAGTCTCAAGAGCTATCTGGAGCAACTCGCTCGCATCTACTTGTTTGTACGTCTTACGGCAGTTGTCGCAGTTACCGCAGTTCTCCTCCTCGTATTCCTCGCCGAAATAGTGGAGCAGCAACTTGCGGCGGCATATCGTGCTCTCTGCATAACTCTGTGTCTCAAACAATAACTGGTTGCCAATACCTATCTCTTTCGGCGTCTTGTCTTTCTGAAAACGGCGAAGACGCTCTATGTCGTCCGGAGAATAGAAACAGAGACAGTAACCTTCTCCTCCGTCACGACCCGCACGACCCGTTTCCTGATAATAGCCTTCCAACGATTTCGGAATGTCATAATGAACCACAAATCGTACATCCGGCTTGTCTATACCCATTCCGAAAGCTATCGTCGCTACGATAACCTGCACTTCTTCCATCAAAAACGCATCCTGATTGGCGGTACGAGTCTGAGCGTCCATACCTGCATGGTAAGCACGAGCGGAGATACCGTTTACTTGCAGCACTTGAGCCAAATCCTCCACTTCCTTACGCGCCAAACAATAAACAATGCCCGACTTGCCTTCCATCGAACGGATAAAACGCACTAAATCTTTATCTACATCTTCCGTTTTAGGACGTACTTCGTAATACAGGTTCGGACGGTTGAAACTCGACTTGAAGACTGTTGCGTCAGGCATTCCTAAGTTCTTCTGAATGTCTTTCTGCACTTTAGGCGTAGCTGTCGCCGTTAACGCAATTATTGGAGCCTTACCGATTCGCTGAACCATACTGCGAATCTGGCTGTACTCCGGACGAAAATCATGACCCCATTCGGAGATACAATGAGCCTCATCTACCGCGTAGAAACTAATCTTCACGCCTTTCAGAAAATCGACGTTTTCTGCTTTCTGCAAACTCTCCGGAGCCAAGTACAGCAACTTCGTCCTTCCGCCCACTACGTCCTCTTTGACCGTGTTGATCTCGCCACGAGTCAAACTCGAATTGATAAAATGAGCAACGCCCTCCTCTTCAGAGTAGTTTCGCATAGCATCTACCTGATTCTTCATCAAAGCGATTAGAGGCGATATCACTATCGCTACACCGTCCATAATGAGAGACGGCAACTGATAGCAGAGACTTTTGCCTCCGCCGGTTGGCATTAATACGAACGTGTCTTTTCCGTCCATCACGTTCTTGATGATTGCCTCTTGGTTCCCCTTGAACGAGTCAAAACCGAAATAGGTTTGTAACGCGTTCACTAATTCCTCATGTGTTACACTCATATATTTGTTTCTATATCTCTATATCTTCTACTTTATCTTTCCTGTATACTACTGTTGCGATATTTCTATAAGAGTAGAATATAAAACATTGTTATATTGTCACTTATACATAGATTGTTTTTTTTGATTTGAATTGTTTTTTTTGATTTGATTGAAAATGTTTTTTATGTTTATTTCTTTTGAAGGCTTTTGCTCACCAGAGTCGCGGAGTTTGATGTAAAAAACTATCTGTGTGCTTGCACACAAGGAGTTTTTTGCGGCAAAGTACGCGTAGAGCGAAGCTCAAAAGCATTCAAAAGGGTTTTATAGGTTTTTGTCTTAAATTTATCGCAACACTAGTATTTCCTATATATATCATTATTGTCTGTCTTCTTTTGTCTATTTTCTTCTGTGTGTATTTCCTATCCATGTATCCGCCACATTTGGCGGATTGGACCTATTTATATATTTCTATTTTATCTAATTTTCCCTCAATTATTCAAATCGGGCACAAAGATACAAATAATTTTTCATATATGCAAGAAATGTTGATTTTTTTTACAAAAAAACTTCCCGATGCATCTGAAATCCCCCATAAATTTCTTCCCGATATACAACAGATGTGTTAGTATTTTTCTTCGTTTAATTTGCTTAATTCGTGAACAATAAAAATAAATTTTTTGAATCATTTTGGATCATTTTGGACGAATAAAGAAAATTGTCTTTAATTGTGGATAATTTTTGACAAAAGAAAAAATTCGTTTAATTCGCATAATTCGCCGTTTTATGGATCGTTTTGGATAATTTTTGCCCTATAAAATACGATTTATTGTTTTTTTGACACACCTTCATTGGAAATGCCGTTCCTCGTCCACGATGTCCTGTGTTCGTGCCCTCCGAGCGCGAAAAATACTTTTTTATCACTTTTGCCACACGTCCGTTAATACACGCCCTCCATCTTTTATTAAAACGCACACATGAAAGGTACGAGGCAACACTAGACCATACCTATACCATATCTATACCATACCTAGACCATACAAGGTACGTCGCCGTACCCTCGCAGCACCGTTTGAGCACTTTTCCTTTACTCTTATACTATATTATATATTTATATATAATATACCTTTCCTTCTCTTTCTTTGAGCAGAAGATATATAGATTTATCTATTTCTCTCGAAAAAAGTGAACAAAAGGACATAATTAAAATTCCCTTTTGGAATGTTTCGGAATGTTACGATTCAACATTTTCGAAAAAAAATCACAAAAATGAAAAAAAATCTCTCCAACTCTTGCATATTCGAAAAAAAAGCAGTAATTTTGTGCCGATTTTTAATCGAGTGCGTATGCACGAGAAAAATAATCAATTTGATTGATTTGTAAAGTGTATTTTGCAATGCTTTAAATAATTGTCTTTTGTCAATTAAACAAATATCATGCAAAAACGGAATTTATCTTTTGCACAACTCTTTAACCTGAGTTTCGGCTTCTTCGGAGTGCAAATCGCTTATGCCCTCCAGAGTGCTAACATTTCACGTATTTTTGCTACGTTGGGAGCGGATCCCCATCAATTGTCTTTGTTTTGGCTCTTGCCTCCTCTTATGGGCATGATCGTACAACCCCTTATCGGTAAGTTCTCTGATCGTACCTGGAATAAACTGGGACGACGCAAACCTTACCTCCTCGTGGGAGCTATCATCGCAGTCGCTGTCATGCTCATGCTCCCTATGGCGGGAGATTTCTTCCCCGGAGAAACGGGCAAGAAAGTGTTCATAGGCTTCACGGCAGTCATATGGTTTGGTATCTTCTCACTTATCTTCCTTGATACAAGTATCAATATCGCCATGCAACCATTCAAAATGATGGTCGGAGATATGGTCAATGAGGAGCAGAAAGGACTCGCCTATTCAATCCAGTCTTTCCTCTGTAACGCCGGATCACTCGTCGGATATCTGTTGCCTTTCTGCCTGACAGCATGGTTCTTCAATAATGTCACTACCGAACCCGGACACGTCGCTCCTTCTGTTCAATGGTCGTTCTATATCGGCGCGGCGATTCTCATCCTTTGCGTCCTTTATACCTTCTTTGCGGTCAAAGAAATGCCACCCAAGGAGTATGCTGAGTTTCATGGCATCGACCCGGACAAGAAAGAAGAGAAAAGTCCCAGTTTCCTCGCCCTTCTCAAGAAAGCACCCAAGGCGTTCTGGACCGTTGGACTCGTTCAGTTCTTCTGCTGGGCGGCGTTCCTTTATATGTGGACGTATAGTACCGGAACCGTGGCACAGTCGGCTATCGACACGCCTTATGCACAGGCTGTCTCTGTCTATACCGACGCCGACGGCAACCCTATCACGCACGCGTACGTATCTTATAATAATGAGATAATCGTCAAGAGTGGAATCCTGAAAGCGGAGAACGCAGCACAAATCCTCCAAACGCCGGGAAATGAACTGCAAGTGGCTACCGTCATGGACGGAGAGGTCCTCTCACATCCTGAAACAGTCGTTGTGCCGGAAGGCGTGGTCTTGAAAACAAAGACAGATATAGACGTCAGCAGTCCGGAGTACGGACGTGCCGGTGATTGGGTCGGAGTCCTCTTTGCTATCCAGGCTATCGGATCGGTTCTCTGGGCTATGGTTATTCCTTTGTTCAAGCGTCGCCGTAAACTGGCGTATTCGCTCAGCCTCATCATCGGTGCCATTGGTTTTATCCTCACCTTCTTCTGCACCGACACCACACAGACCAGCGTGGTTATCATGAATATCCCGACCACCGTGGCACAACTCCAATTGTGCGGATGTTATCTGCTCATCGGTTGTGCATGGGCGGCTATGCTCGCTATTCCGTTTACCATCGTGACCAACTCCATCAAGGAGCATATGGGCTCGTACCTCGGACTCTTCAACTGTTCTATCTGCCTGCCGCAGATCGTCGCTGCCGCTGTCGGTGGACTCATACTGAGCTGCTTCCCGGAGGTTAACGGCGTGGCACAACAGCCTTACATGCTCGTCGTTGCCGGCATCCTGCTCCTCCTCGGTGCCCTCTCGGTTGTCATCGTCAAAGAAGGTAAAGACGAATAGGACCCTAGAGCCCTAGGACCCTAGGATCCTAGTTAAATCGCAAAACAATAACAAACAATTAATACTAACTAAACACACAAGCAAATGAAACACAATTTTCTTTCATTCCGCGCCGTGTTGATGGCGTTCCTGCTTTTCGCAGGGATGAACGCTTTTGCCCAAGTAGCCGTACAAGGTACGGTTATTGACGCGGCAAATGGCGAACCTATTATCGGCGCCTCTGTGCTGGAGATTGGTACCACCAATGGTACTATCACCGATTTTGACGGTAATTTTAACCTTAACGTCAAAGCTGGTGCCAAACTCGCTATCTCCTACATGGGTTACAAAACTCAGGAACTGGATGCTTCGCCGAACATGAATGTACGTTTGGGTGAAGATTCCGAGCTCTTGGACGAAGTGGTGGTTGTCGGCTACGGTGTCGTTAAGAAAAACGACGCTACCGGTTCCGTTACCGCCATCAAACCCGATGACATGAACAAAGGTCTCCAGACGACCGCTACCGACATGTTGTCCGGTAAAATCGCCGGTGTCGCTGTCACTTCGAACGACGGTACTCCTGGTGGTGGCGCTACGATCCGTATTCGTGGTGGATCATCTATGTCTGCCTCTAATGACCCGTTGATCGTCATTGACGGACTCGCTATGGATAATGATGGTGTCAAGGGTGTGGCTAACCCGCTCTCTATGGTTAACCCGAATGATATTGAGTCGTTTACCGTCCTCAAGGATGCTTCCGCTACCGCTATCTACGGTTCGCGTGCTTCCAACGGTGTCATCATCATTACTACCAAGAAAGGTACGGCTAACCAGAAACTCAAAGTCTCCTACAACGGTAACGTTTCCTTCGGTACACTGCTCCAAACAGTAGATGTGATGTCTGCTGAAGATCTCCGTTTATATGCGCAGGATCTGTATAATGATCAGGTGATGAACCCCGCTACCTATCGTCCGAAAGTGCTTAACTATCTCGGTGATGCGAATACAGACTGGCAACGCCAGATTTATCGCACGGCTATTTCTACCGACCATAACATCTCTTTGATGGGTGGTACCAAGAACATGCCGTACCGCGTTTCTGTTGGTTATACCGACCAGAACGGTATTATCAAAACCTCTAACATGCAGCGCGTTACCGCTTCTATCAACCTCAACCCGACTTTCTTGGATAAGCACTTGACCTTCAACCTCAATGCGAAGGGAATGTATATCTTCAACCGTTATGCTCCGGGCGTCGTAGGCGAGGCGGTTTCCTTTGATCCGACTCTCCCTGTTAAGGGTGAAGCTACCGGTTATCTTACCGGTACTACGCTGGGGGCAAGCCAGACCGTTCTTGATCAGATCTTCGGCGGCTATTTCGGTTTTGCTCAACCGGGGGCTGCATTGAACGACTCTGAGTGGGCATACCAGCAGAACTCGCAATCTCCCCACAACCCGATGAGTTTGCTCAACTACACCAATGACCGTGCTAATTCCGGTGCATTCGTTGGTAACCTGGAGGTAGATTATAAAATCCACGGTTTCGAAGACCTCCGTCTCCATGCAAACTTTGGTGCGGACTATTCGTATGGTAAGCAGAAAAACACAATTAGCCCGCTGATCCAAAACTCGGATAACAACTATTACGGATTTAACTCTATTAGTGAGGAATCGAAATACAACCTCTCCTTCAACGCGTACGCGCAGTACTATAAGGACTTTACGGAAAATCAGCATTTCGATGTAATGGTCGGAGGTGAGTACCAGAAGTTCCACCGCGTAAGCAACTATCAGGAGTGGAGAATGTATCCGAATACGAATAATGATCCTAATCTCCGCAACACGCAGAAGGATTTCAAGGAAGTGCCTTATGGTACGCAATCTGCACTCCTCTCGTTCTTCGGCCGTGCTAACTGGGTGGGATGGAATCAGGTAATGGCTACCGTTACACTCCGTGCCGATGGTTCGTCGCGTTTCGCTCCGCAACACCGTTGGGGTCTCTTCCCGTCTGTTGCGCTCGGTTGGAAGATCAAAGAGACCTTCCTCAAGGATGTCAACTGGCTCAATGACCTCAAGCTCCGTCTCGGTTATGGTATCACCGGTCAGCAGAATGTGTCGGATGCGTTCCAGTATTTGGCTGAGTATGAGAAGAGTAAGCTTGGCTCATGGTCCACTCTTGGTGAACTGGCTACAGAGGTAGATCTGTCCAAACTCGTTGTTGAAGAGGATTATAGAATAGGTCAAGACGGATATGTGTATTATCCTACTTTCCGCCCGAAAGTTTATAACCCTGATCTTACTTGGGAGAAAACTACTACCTACAACGTAGGTATCGACTATGCTTTCCTCAATAACCGTATTTCAGGTAGCTTGGACTACTACTATCGTGTCACCAACGATTTGATCAACTATGTTATTGTTCCTGCAGGAACCAACTTCAAGACAAAGGCTTTGATGAACGTAGGTTCGTTGACCAACCAAGGTGTTGAGTTTGCTATCAATGCGGTAGCTATTGATATGAAGAATTTCAAATGGGACATTGGCTATAATGTGGCTTGGAATGATAATAGAATCCGCAACCTCTACGGTTACGATGACAACACTCCTGTACCGGATGCTAACTCTGGCGTAGGTAATGGTGTCTTGGTTCAGGCACACGCTGTAGGACAACCGATTTCTTCTTTCTATGTCTATGATACAAAAATTGATCCGAATACCGGACAGTATTATCTGATTGATCAGGATCATCCGGACCTCCTGCCTTCTGACCCGGGTTACGAGATCACGGCAGAGAAAGACAAAATCTTCTATCATAGCCCTGCTGCCCCTGTTACGATGGGCTTCAATACCAAGTTCCAGTTCTACGGAGTTGACCTCGGTATCGCGTTCCACGCTAACATTGGTAACTATGTGTACAACTCGGCACTTCAGGATCAGATGCAGTACATGACCTCTATTTATGATGCCAAGTTTGATGGTTATCACAACCTCAGTAGAAACGCATATAATTCGTACTATACGGACAACTATCAGATCCGTAACGAAACGAACGGTATGTTGACTACCTATTTCGTTCAGAACGCTTCGTTCCTCCGCTGCGATAACATTACCCTCGGTTACTCCTTCGCTCCGAAGAATAACAAAGTTAACGGACGTGTTTACTGCACGGTTTCCAATCCGTTCGTAGTGACTGCATACAAGGGTCTTGATCCGGAAATCCCGAGTGGACGTGATACGAATATCTATCCGCGCTGTATGACTACAGTGGTTGGTCTGTCACTGAATTTCTAATGTTGCACGGCTAATAATTTACAATTATGAAAAACAATAGTATCAAATTATTTCTCGCAGCATCGTTAGCATTGGCGTTTACTGCGTGCATGAATTTGGAACCCATTGATCCTAACTCTACTCAGGTTACTTCTGAGAACAAGGAGCAAGTGCTGAATTCATTATTTGCGAAACTCTATTGCTCGTTTGTTCAAACGGGACAAGGAGATGGAAATATGGATGTAATCGCTGATGACGAAGGTTATAGCGGTTTCTATCGTACCATGTGTGTGCTCAACGAGTATCCGACCGATGCCGGTTGGTGGACTTGGCGTAACGATGCTGGTACTTCGGATCTGCTGTTGATTTCATGGACTTCTGCCAACCAGTTTGTATCCATCCTCTATAACCGTCTTAACTACGGTGTGACAATGGCAAACCTTTATCTGGACATGACGGAAGGTACTACGGACCCGGAGATGATCCATCGCCGTGCTGAAGTACGCTTCATCCGTGCCTTCAACTACTACTACCTGTTGGATATGTTCGGTAATGTGCCATTTACGGTTAAACCTTCTACGGCTAACCCGGAGCAGATCGACCGCGCCAGCCTTTATGAGTGGCTTGTCGATGAGATAGAGAATGGTCACACAGGAAAGACCTATATCAATCATAAGACGGGTGAACCTCTCACTTCTTATAAGGTGACAGGTGATGCTGATCATGGTTTCCTTCAGGATCTTAACGACAAAGGTGCTACAACCATTTATCGTATCTCCAAGCCGGCTGCTTACATGCTTCTCGCGCGTATCTACCTCAATGCAGAGGTTTATACCGGTACACCGCAATGGGCTAAAGCAGAAGAGGCGGCTACCAAGGTAATTGAGGATTTCCCGACCCTGCACCCTGTTTATGCACAGATCTTCATGGGCGATAACGACAAGGTGGCTGCAGATGAGATGGTGCTTCTCGCTGCTTGTGATGGCGTAGAGGCTCGTACTTACGCAGGATCACAGTATGCCATTAGTGCTTGCCGTAGCAACAAGATGAACCCCTGCGGTACTTCGGATAACAGCTGGGGTTGCTGGCGTTCAAGCCCTGAACTGATTGCCAAGTTCGGTAACTTCCAGGGTAAGACTCCGGCAGAGATAGAGGCACTCGGCGGTGCTGCTGATGAATTCGACATGCCGGCTATCGCAGGTGACGACCGAGCCATGTTCTCTGCTTCGAATATCAATCCTGCGGATAGCACAGTGAATGCAAAATCATTCCTGGGTAATGTACCTGCAAGCGGTTCCGGTTTCGATGACTGCTGGGGAATTTGCAAATGGACTAACTTCTATTCCACAGAGTTTGATGCTACGCTTCACCCGCTCAATGACGGTCACGCTTCGCCGCGTCATGACTCCAAATATACAGACACGGATGTTCCTTTGATGCGTGCAGCCGAGGCATTCCTCACCCGCGCAGAGGCTCGCTATCGTCAAAATAAATCAGAGGCGCTCGATGATATCAACACCGTTCGTAACCGTGCGCACGCTACTCCCCTGCCGGCTATCACGGATGACGAGATGTTGGACGAGTGGCTTCGCGAGTTCTATCATGAGGGACGCCGCCGTATTGACCTCATTCGTTGGGGACAATTTGTAGGCGACAAAGCTACCCGTCACTGGGAAGGCCGTGGAGGCGAAGGAAAGAAGTCCTTTGATTCCCCCGATGCTTGGAATACGGAAGCAGTATCCATTGATGCGCATTACGCACTCTATCCTATTCCTGAAACAGAGATGGTGGTTAACCCCAACCTCGTTCAGAACCCGGGATATTAAGTTATGAAATTCATCATAAAGGATGATATTTAACAACAAATCAACATTAATTAACTTAAAATTTAGATTATGAAATTAAACAAGATTTTTGCTGCCATGATGGCAGTTGTAACGCTTGTTGCATTCTCTGCTTGTAAGAATGAGAGTAATGATGTAATCAAACTCAAACTGAACAAGGCTTCTCTGACGGTTGGTCAGACTTACACTGTTCCTGTAGAGAAGGCTTCAGGTGACATCACTTGGACTTCCTCTAACGAGGCTGTAGCTACTGTTGACGCTCAGGGTACTATTACCGCTGTAGCAGAGGGTAGCTCCGCTGTAAAGGCTACTGTAGGTAAAGCTTCTGCTACTGTTGACGTTACTGTAACTGCAGGCGGTCAAACTGGTGGAGCTCCGGATTTGGATGCTCCGGAGGCAGGCAAACTGCTCGTTGTAATCGAGATTCCGGAAGGTACTGAGTGCAACGGTATCGCTCTGAAGGGTACTCTCGGTGAGCCGAATGAGACCGGTGACGGCTATTTGTGGTCTGGCGAGAACACCTACCTTGGTGAGGATGGCGCACAGACTCCTGTAACCGGCAAAATCTACAAATTCGAGGCTATCGCTGACTACGCTAACTGGTACAAGGTTGAGATCCCGATGCCGGAGGCTCTTGAGTTCAAGGTTTGCTTGATCTACACAAACGATGGTAGTTGGGATGGTCAGGCTACTGATGTAACTCTCCATAGCTGCAACTACTCTTCTGTGGCTCCGACGATCGATGGCGGTCAGTGCAAAGAGTTCGGTGCAACTACCGGTCTGCTTTACCTCTCTATCGGTGGTTGGAACAAATCTGAGTGCGTTGTTGAGACTGAGCAGAGCTACACCATTACGCTCGTTGCTCCGAACAACACTTGTGGCGCAGAGACTCCTGCAATCGTTGGTTCTTTCGCTGCTTCCAACTGGGCAACCTTTATCCCGATGGAGCAGGTTGAGGGTAACACCTACAAAGTAACGGTTAGCGCATTCCCGTCTGACGAGTATAAATTCGCAGGCCTTGAAGGTGGTTGGGGCAATGAGATTATGCTCGTTGAGTACGATGCAGAAAATGATCAGCTTAACGAGTACGGAAACCCGAATATCAAGTTCGGTACCGAGACTGCTCAAACCGTTGATTATTCAGAAAACTCCAAGTGGAAAGCTTGTACTGAATAATCTTCCCTTTCTGACAAAAAAGATAGCCCGGGCGGATGCCCGGGCTATTCTTATATCTTTCAGACCGTAGGTCGGTCTTTCAGCGTCAGCGGTCTATAAGGAAACTTCCCTTGGAATGTTTCCGTACGATAAACGTACATTGTCCGGCGAAAGCATGCATCTGCGGTTCTTTAAATCCATCCAAACAAGCTGCATCGCCATTCGCGCAAGCTATAAATCCGTCTCCCTCATACGTAATCAAATTATTGGCCTTCGGACAAAGGTTTCCGTCTTTATCCACTACCTTTACCGTCATATAGCATAACTCTTCCGGCTTCTCATCCTTATTCGCCCAGATAACTTCCAAATGATCCGGTTCGCCTGCGGTCTTAATAGTCTCACGTGCTGCCTCTTTGCCATTCGCATCATACGCTACAACTGTCATCTCTCCTGCCTCATAAGGCACGTCAAACCACATCAGTCGATATCTTGGCAATAACTCCGGACGCGGCGCGGAACCCCAAACAGGAACCTCAAACTTCGCTACTTTCGGCATTTGGCTCACGCCTTTGATCTTCTTTCCTTTGGCGATCTGTTTGGTCTCTTCGGCAGTCGCATGGCGCAGTATGCCGTAACTCTTGCCGTTAACGAACAACTCTGCCTCCGGATAACTCGTATAGCAGAAAACAGGAACCGTGTCACCTTCGCTCCAGTTCCAATGTGGTAACACATGCAGCGTCGGTTGCTCTTCGTTCCATTGACTCCTATATAGCCAGTAACGGTCTTTGGGCAGCGAAGCCAAGTCGATGATGCCAAAATAACTGCTGTGACTCGGCCAAGCGTCCGTGTCGTATGGCGAAGGCTCGCCTAAATAATCAAAACCCGTCCAAACGAACTGTCCGAGCGTCCAATCATAGTCATCTTGCAACTGAAAATCCTGCTCAGGTAATCCTGACCAGGCGCAATACTCGACATCGTAGCCCGAAGACTGGTTGTCATCATAGAGTTTATCCGGCTGAATGATGACAGGAATCTTATACACGCCCCGGCTGGATACCGTGCTCGCTGTCTCACTACCAAGAATCATCTTCTGTGGCAGGTTCTCATAGCCTTCTTCATACCTGCTGGTACGATAATTGAATCCTGGTATTTCTACCGCAGCCCCGAAACCGTTGTGTATGACATGTATTGCCTGATCCATACCATTTGTCACAGGACGGGTTGGGTCTAACTCATGGAACAAGTTTTGTAACTGCGTTACTATCGCAATCCCGTCCGGCAACACTTGGTTCCATACTTCGTTCCCGCTGGACCACATCATTACGCTCGCGTTATTGCGATAATGTTTTACCATATTGGTGATGTCCCATTTCCACCAGTCGTCGAACTCCACATGGTAGTCATTGTCCGTTTTTCCCCAATTCCATACGTCAAAAGGCTCAATCATCATCATCATACCCATCTCGTCGCATAGTTCCACGAGTTCCGGCGCGGGCATGTTATGACTCGTCCGGATAGCATCACAACCCATTTCTTTGAGCATCGCTAATTGGTGACGCATCGCATCTTTGTGGACCGCCGCGCCAAGAGGACCTAAGTCATGGTGCAAACAAACGCCTTTGAACTTGCGCGTCTTGCCGTTCAATTGAAAACCGTTTTCTTTCGTATAGGAGATGTTGCGGATTCCGAAACGTGTCTCCACTTCGTCCAACACCTTGTCATATTTGCTCACGCGTGTACGTGCGGTATATAAATAAGGTGTCTCTGGACTCCATAGTTTGGGCTCTTTCACTTCCGCCAAGCCTTGCTGACCATGAATAGTCGCAACAGTTTTCCCTTTGTATAGAATGTCCGTTGTGATGTCCACCTCCATTTCTTCCGCGCTTATCTCATCCACGCCGTTGAGTAACTCTACTTCAACGCTGACCTGCGCGCATTGAGAGGTTACCTCCGGTGTGCGTACCAGTACGCCGAAGGTCGGCACATGTATGGGGTGACTCTCGACAAGATGTACATTACGGTATAAACCGGCTCCCGGATACCAACGGCTTTGCTGGGGCTTGTTCTCCAGATAGACATCGATATCCACGCTGTCACCGGTAATGAGATGCGACAGAATATAACAATCGAACGTGTTGTATCCGTATGGCCAATAAACCATCTCCTCTCCGTTAATATACACATCGGCATGGCTCATTGCGCCATCAAACACTATCGTGTAGAACTTGTCTTTGTTTACAGCCACACGGGTGTGATAGTGTCCTTTACCCATCCATGGCAAACCACCGCTTCGTCCGGTTTTCCATGTCGGCTCGTTCTCTCCGTTCTGTACTACTATGACTTCTTGTAAGTCGTTCGCACGGTCAAAAGGACCGCTGATGGCCCAATCATGCGGAATAGTGACTGTTTGCCATGAGGGGTTGGCTGTTGTGTCTTGCGTGAATTGCCATTGCCGCAGTAATGTGTCCGTTCGAACGGGCTGTTTTGGGGTACACGCACATAAAACAATGCCGCTCAGCAGCAACAGATAGATGCTTTTTTTCATACGAATCGGTATTCAGTAGTCTCGTCTAATTTCTCACCGGGCTTCAATTCTACGCATGGAAAATTCTTATGATTCACACTGTCGGGCCATTGTTGGGCTTCCATACATACGGCATGTTGCTCGTCGTACATATATCCGCTTTTTCCTTTGTTCTTCTCTATCCAATTACCGGTATAGACTTGCAGTCCTTTCATCGTCGTCCAACACTCCATGGTTCTTCCGTCTGCCTGAAGGGTCGCCGCGTGACGCAGCTCTTTATGCGCGTTGCCCTCACACAAACACCAGTTGTTATCAATGCCCCTGCCAGGAGCAAAGAACGGATTGTTAATTCGGTCTCCAATACGTGTCGGCTGCCGGAAATCCATAGGAGTTCCTTCTACCGGAAGAATCTCGCCGGTCGGACATGCGGTATCATCAAAGGGTGTATAGTTGTCCGCGAAAACTTGCAGCACATGCTCATCCACTCGTCCGCTGTCTTCACCCGCGAGGTTGAAATAGGCATGGTTCGTCATCGCTACAATCGTAGGCGTGTCGGTCTTTGCCTCGTAATGAATAACGAGACGGTTGTCTTTCGTCGCCGTATAGGTCACCCAAACGTCCAGATTGCCGGGATAACCTTCCTCTCCGTCCTTCGAGCGATAGTGCAGTTTGAGCTCAAAGAGACTTTGCTCCACCACTTCCCATATCTTGGCGTTGAATCCTTCCAAACCGCCGTGCAGGCTGTTCGACCCGTTGTTGATGGGCAGTTGGAATTGTTTGCCCTCCAGAGTGAACTTGCCGTCTTTGATGCGGTTGGCGACACGGCCACAGATGGCGTTGAAATAGGTCTCTTTCGTGCGCCATTCTTCCGCCGTGCGGAAGCCAAGAACAATGTCCTTGACTTCCCCTTTACGGTTGGCAACGAGCAGTTTGGTGATCTTCGCGCCGAGATTCGAGATCTCCGCTTTGAGACCGCCGCTGCTCTTAATCGTATAGAATTGGATCGGTTTCATATCACTCCAAGCGGGAAACGCCGTCTCCAATTTCTGCAACATAGAAATCGGCTTTGAGGCCGGTCTTCTTCTCGTACTCTTCGCCGACGAAAGCTTTGAAGCGGTCGATAGCTTCCTCTTTGACGAGGCTGACGGTACATCCTCCGAAACCGCCACCGGTCATGCGGCTGCCGAGCACGCCTTCTACCTGCCAAGCGGCTTCAGCAAGGGCATCGAGCTCGGGACCGGTCACCTCATAATCGTCGCGGAGGGACACATGGCTGGCAGTCATCAGTTCGCCGAAATAGGCCACTTCGCCTCTCTTGAGCGCTTCTACTGCAGCAGCAGTACGAGCAGCACAGACATCAAAGCGCCTCTGGAGATCAGCAAGCCAATACTGGATATATAATAAATACTGCACTGGATCCCGATGATGAATCCCGCAGTAATCAGAATGACGCCGGATGTCAGGATGGTAGGCAGCGCCTTGTTCAGGGCCTCCTGCAGCGCTTCCTTCGGAAGTTTGCCGCCCCGGCGGATCATGCGGTACTGATCGCTGAGCAGGATCCCGTAGTCGATCGTGGCACCCATCTGAATGG
>ONQO01000058.1 GCA_900319995.1 uncultured Bacteroidales bacterium | reverse complement strand
AAAAGTCATTGATTTTGGCAGCATTAGTGCTGATAAGCGCAGGCTGCATCGCACAAAAGAACCCATTGGTCAAGAAAGCAAAGAGTTATGCTATGGCAGAAACACCGGATTTCACGGCAGCACGTGCCACAATAGCCGAGGCTATTGACCAAGCTCCTACTGCAGAGACCTATTATTGGGCCGGTATGATCGGTTATCAGGAACTTACGAGAGAGAACTACAACCAGATGATGGGTAATGGTGTCAATCAGGCAAAAGCCGGTGCGGCTGTTGAGGAAAGCTACAACTATTGGCTCAAAGCAGATGAATTGGCGCAAGTACCTGTTCTGAACAAAAAAGGCGTGGAAGTGCCCACCGATCCGAAAATGCGTGGTAATATCAGCAAAAAAATGCTGGAGTACTACAAGAACCAAGAGTTGGTAAAATATGGTATCTATCTGAATGAACAACGTGATTTTGAAGGCGCTTACCGTGCATTCAAGATGCATGTTGAGATTCCAGATCTTGCTTTGATGCAGGATGCAAAACTGCAAAAAGAGATGCCACGTGACACTACATATATCCAATACAAGTATTATGCTGCTATCTTTGCTGTTCAGTCCGAACTGCACGAGGATGCAATTGCATTGCTGGAAGAATTGAAGAATGGTGACTATGAGGCTATTTCTGTTAATCAGTTCCTCTATCAGGAGTATGTAGCTCTGAAAGATACTGCCAAATTCGTTGCAACGCTTCAGGACGCTATTGTTCGTTTCCCGAAAGAATCCTGGTTCCTCCAGAATCTGATTAACTACTATATCTTCTCCGGTCAGGAGAAGACTGCGGTTGAGTATCTGGCAAAGGCCATTGAACGTGAGCCCAATGTAGCACAGTATCATCACATTAAGGGTAACTTGGACGAAAATCTTGGCAACCACGAGGCTGCGCTGAGAGATTTCGATGAGGCTCTTCGTTGTGACCCGACACTGGCTGACGCAATGGCCGGTAAGGGACGCGTGTATTACAATCAGGCTGTCAAACTGAACGAAGCGGCGGCAATGATTCAAGACAACAAGGAATACAAGAAAGCCCTTGCTGAAATGAACGAAGTGTTCAAAAAATCCCTGCCGTTCTTTGAAAAAGCTCACGAAATGGCTCCTGAAGATCGTACGTATGTACAGGTACTCAAAGGACTGTACTATCGTTTCGGAATGGAGGATAAAGAGCACGAAATGCAAGAATTATTGAAGACTCTTTAATGGGACGTATTCTCGCAATAGATTACGGTCGTAAGCGAACAGGATTAGCCGTTACGGACATGCTCCGTATAACGGCTAATCCGTTGCTTACCGTAGAAACCAACGAACTGATGAACTGGCTGGCGGATTACCTGCGTAAAGAACAAGTGGACGAGGTGGTAATCGGTCATCCCACGCAAATGAACGGTGAAGAATCGGAAAGCATGAACTATATACGGCCGTTCATGGGAAATTTCAAGAAGCAGTTTCCGAATATACCTATAACTATGTATGACGAGCGTTTTACTTCGGTACTCGCTCATCAAGCCATGATAGCCGGCGGCATGAAAAAGAAAGACCGGCAAAACAAAGCTGTGGTGGATAAAATAGCAGCATGCATCATTTTGGAAGGCTATTTGGAAAGTCTCCGAAAATTGTAAATAAAAGAATGAGACAATGATACTACCAATATATTTGTACGGTCAGCCGGTACTCAGAAAGCAGGCTGAGGAAATAGAGAATACTCCGGAACTGAAACAGTTCATATCGGACATGTATGAGACGCTGACCGCAGCCGAAGGTTGTGGTTTAGCCGCGCCACAGGTAGGTAAACCGTGGCGTTTGTTCATCGTGGATGGAACAGAACTGGAAGAGGATTATCCGGAATGTAAGGACTTCAAAAGAACGTTTATCAATCCTGAAATACTTGAGGAAAGCGAGAATACCTGCACATATAGTGAGGGATGTTTGTCCTTGCCGGGAATCAGCGAGAACGTAGTGCGTCCGGAATCAATCGTACTGCGTTATCTGGACGAGAATTTCGAGGAGCATGAAGAAACATTTACCGGTTTTCAGGCACGCATTGTCCAGCATGAATATGACCATTTGGAGGGACATGTTTTTACCGACCGTATATCGCCTATACGTAAGACTTTCGCGCGTAACAAATTAGCAGCAATCGCTAAAGGGAAAGTAGGTGCGAAGTACAAATATAAGAGACAATAATCCGACATTCGCTCATTCAAGCCGTTAGGTTACTAAAGCATGGTTAATGCCATTTACATAGCGAGATAGAGAGAAGTATGAGTTGGTTGAATATAATATTGATTGCGTTTGGCTTGGCGATGGATTGTTTTGCGGTCAGTATTTCGCAAGGCATGTCAGTAAAGAAGGATGCTATCCCCCCAAAACCTGTGCTAATGGCATTGCTATTCGGATTGTTTCAAGGAGGCATGCCGCTAATAGGTTATTTTGTCGGTTATACTTTTGCAGACTTTTTCCGGGTATATGCGCCATGGATAGCCTTGACTTTGCTGGCATTAATCGGCGGCAAAATGGTATGGGAATCACTACATCGTGAGGAAGAACACGTATCTGAGTGGCAGATTAGCCGTTTATTGGTGTTAGCTGTGGCGACATCCATAGATGCGTTGGCTACAGGAGTGATATTTATTCCTTACCCAGAAATGTTGTGGCTGAGTGTATTGATCATCGGCATAGTCAGTATGCTGTTTTCCATCGGAGGCTACCTCATAGGCAAGTATATCGGCAAACGGTTCCATATGAATGTGGAGTTGATAGGAGGAATCATACTGATAGGCATCGGGGTAAAAATCTGGATAGAAGGATTTATATTATAGAATTAGACGAGATTAGATGTTTTTGATACAGAACACATTGGTCAGTTTGGATATTCTTGAAAAGGAATTTTGTTGCGACCTTGACGTTTGCCGTGGTTGTTGTTGCGTTGAAGGTGATGCCGGCGCACCTATATCGGATGAAGAACTGAAAATCATTGAGCAAATGCTACCGGATTTGTTGCCCCAAATGACCCAAGAGGCCAGAGATGTGGTAGAGAGACAGGGATTGAGTTATCTGGATCCATCCGGCGAACAAGTACTTTCTATAGTTAACGGCAAAGACTGCATTTTTGCGCGCACGAACCATGATGGATGGTGTTACTGCCTGATAGAAAAAATGGCGAAAGATTCTTCGTTCATAAAGCCTGTTTCCTGTCACCTATATCCTATACGCTTGACCAAAGTGGGCGAATACACGGGTTTGGAATATCACCGTTGGGACATATGTCATTGTGGGCGTGTCAAAGGAAAGAAATTGCATGTACCGCTGTATCAGTTTCTCAAAGAGCCGCTCATACGGCGTTTCGGACAAGAGTGGTATGACGAATTATGCCTTACAGCCGAAGAATGGCACAAACAAATAGCTGCAAGCAATAAATGATTAAATAACAAGCAAATATGATCAATGCCGAAATAATCACCATAGGAGATGAGTTGCTGATAGGGCAGGTAGTGGACACCAACTCTGCCTGGATGGCAGAAAAATTGAACGAATACGGTATAGGATTATACCAGATTACCTCTGTCCATGATGATCGTGCTCATATCATTGCTGCGTTAGACGAAGCGTTTGGTCGTGCTGATATTGTGCTGACTACCGGCGGACTTGGTCCCACCAAAGACGATATAACCAAAAACGTACTATGCGAGTATTTCGGGACACACCTTATTGAAGATGCGCGTGTACGTGCGCATATTGCAGAACTATACAAAGACCGTCCGGATATACTGAACAAACTGACGTCAACACAATGGATGGTACCTGAGTGTGCAAAGATTTTGGAGAATAGAGTAGGTAGTGCACCTCTGATGGTTTTTCATAAAGGCAAACAGATGTTGGCTTCCATGCCCGGCGTGCCTTATGAGATGAAGATAGCCATGGAAGAACAGATTCTGCCATATTTAGAATCACAAATTAAAGATAACAAATCAAAAATTATTCATAAGACATTGCAAGTCACCGGAATAGCAGAATCGACATTGGCTATTTTATTGGAGGATTACGAGCGTTCAATGCCTCAAGGACTACACTTGGCATATCTGCCTAAAGATGGAATAATACGTCTTCGATTATCCTCCTACGGAGAGTTGTCTGAGACAGAAATACAGCATTGGTTCGATGAACTAAAACGTATCACGGTAGAATATATGATAGCTGATACGGACGAGCCGTTGGAAGTGCTAATAGGACATATACTAACAGAAAGAGGGAAGACGATTGCCACGGCAGAATCATGTACAGGAGGCAAATTGGCAGCGCTTTTGAACAAACATTCGGGCAGTTCTGTATTTTATAAAGGCAGTGTTGTGGCTTACTCCAATGAGGTAAAAGAGAACGTATTAAAGGTACATAGAGAGTCATTGGAGCGTTATGGAGCAGTCAGCGAACAAGTAGTAACACAAATGGCATGCGGAGCGAAGAAAATACTGAATACGGATTATGCAATTGCCACATCCGGGGTAGCCGGACCTACCGGTGGTACGTTGGAGAAACCTGTAGGCACAGTATGGATAGCATGGGCTACTCCTGACAACGTATATTCCGAATGCTTTCATTTGGGCAAGTTGCGTGAGCAAATAACTGACCGTGCCTGCACAAAAGCACTGGTACAGATACTACGCATATTAAGAAACGAGAAATAAAACCATTGCATAGCACAAGGTAATATATGAATACAATAGAGCAATTCCTTTTTGAACCGTCCATAACCCAGTCACTATTGTGGCTGACAATAGTTATGACCATAGGTCTGTGGTTGGGCGAAAAAGCGAAGATACGTCATTTCTCGTTAGGAGTGACGTGGGTTCTCTTTGTAGGAATAGCGTTAGCCTCATTGGGTGTCAAGATAGATCATTCCGTCGCCCAGTTTGCCAAAGATTTCGGTTTGATACTCTTTGTCTATTCGATAGGTTTGCAGGTAGGTCCTTCATTTTCACCATTCAAGAAAGGCGGATTGCAACTTAATATGCTGGCGGCAGCCATCGTTCTTTTGGGATGCGTATGTACGATAGTGCTTCATTACATAACCGGCATAGATATGTCAACGATGGCCGGAGTCATGTCCGGAGCGACTACATCGACTCCTTCTCTGGCATCCGCACAACAGGCATATCAGGATATTACAGGCAATATCAATCCTGATATAGCTACCGGCTATGCAGTGTCCTATCCGCTTAGTATAGTAGGTGTCATATTGGCTTTCGAACTGATTCGGAAAGCGTTCAAGGTAAGCCTTCCTGAAGAAGAGAAGAGACTTCAAGAAGCGACCAAAGCAACGACGGAAGAACCTGTATGTGTGGATATTACACTCAATAATCCTCAGTTGGGAACACTCACGGTACTTGAACTGCAACGTATCTGTCCTTTCAAGGAAATGGTAGTCAGCCGAGTCATCCGTCCGAGTGGTATCGATGAATTGATTAACGAGCAAACCACTTTCTCTAACGGCGATATAATCCGTGTGCTAACCGACAGGAAGCATTTGGATGCGCTACGTCTGTTGGGACAGATGAAAGACTATGATCTCCATGTACAATCTGAGAAATCCGACCATCTGATATCCCGTCGTATAGCGGTTACCCGCCCGGAATGTAACGGCAAACGAATCCGTTCATTCAATTTACGACAGCAGTATCATGCCACTATTACGCGTGTCAGTCGTGCCGGAATTGACCTGCTTGCGACACCGGATATGATTCTCCAGTTGGGAGACAGACTTATGGTCGTTGGAGACAAAGATGATGTAGGTAAAGTAGCAGATACATTCGGCAACGAACTCAAACGCTTGGATGTTCCGCATTTGCTGCCTGTTTTCTTCGGCATGGTGCTTGGTATTTGTGTCGGGTTACTGCCTATTCCCATACCGGGCATGGGTTCAACCTTTAAGTTGGGACTGGTGGGTGGTTCTCTAATAGTCGCTATCTTAATAGGTCATTATGGACCGTATTATAATATGGTGACATTCTCCACAACATCTGCCAACATGATGTTACGCCAGATTGGACTGACTCTCTTTTTGGCGGCACTGGGATTGGGTGTAGGTGAGAACTTCGTACCAACGCTGGCTGACGGCGGCTACCTATGGATAGGATACGGATTCCTGATTACGATTATTCCGCTTTTTGTGATAGGTGCAATTGCTTATAAAACCATGCATATCAATTATTTTAATGTGGTAGGTCTCCTTATCGGATCCATGACTTCCGCTATGGCATTGCCATATGCTCAGTCTCTATCTAATGAGAATAACCAAGCTTCGGTTTGCTATGCGACCGTTTATCCTTTTACCACTTTCTTACGCGTTATGGCAGCTCAGTTGTTAGTACTCGTTTTCTGCAGTTTTACTTCGCCGGACTCGATACAACCCATAAAACTGCCGCCAACAATAAATACGTTAGAAGGAGAGGAGTACGGCCCCACTTTGACCATTGATGATAACACGATATATTTCGTGCGTCTAAATCCGGAAAGCGGTTCAGCCAGCGAAGACATCTATATGTCCCGTCGTAATCCGCAGACAGGAGAGTGGGGAAGTTCCCGTCGTGTTGAGGGTTTGAGTCATCAATATCGCAATGAAGCGCCAACATCTGTGTCCGCTGACGGCTCAATGATGCTCCTTTTCGTAGAAGGACATATGTGTTTCTCACAGCATATACCGTATCGTGGTTGGACGGAACCGCAGGCTCTTCCTCCTGTTTTCCGATTAGGAAATTGGCAAGCGGATGCGATGATCAGCGCAGATGGTTCGGCTATTCTTTTTGCCGCCAATTACCCTGTGGAAGGAGAAGAACAGCCTTCGCTCAATATTTTTGTTTCCATCCGGGATGAACAAGGCCGCTGGTCCAAGCCGTTCTCCATCGGCTCAGCCATCAATACTTCCGGTATGGAGCGTTCCCCATTCCTTCATCCTGATATGAAAACACTTTATTTCTCATCCGACCGCCCCGGCACAGTAGGAGAACTCGACGTATGGGTGTCAAGGAGACAGGACAAAAACTGTTGGGATTGCTGGTCAGAACCCGAGAATCTTGGACCGCAGATCAATACCCCCGGACGGGATTGCTGGTACAAAATAACCACTGACGGCAAGATGGCGTATTTTGCCCGTAAATCAGGAAGGAATCAAGATATATATTGTATTCCTCTGCCGGAAGACAAACGTCCGGAAAGTATCAGTTTATTTGATCCGTAACATACTTATAACAAATCATAACAAACAATTGTATTTATGAAAAAGATTTTCATGTTTTTGGCATTAGTGCCGATGATTACATTTGCGCAGGAACGAATCATGGTCATAGCCGACCCTCATGTTCTGGCACAATCTCTTGTGGAAGAAGGCGAGGCTTTTGATGCGATGATGGATAATCAGCGCAAAATGATAGACTTGAGTGAGCAGGCATGGTTGGCATTGATGGACACAGCAATGAAGTACAAACCGTCACTTCTGCTTATTCCCGGAGACCTTACTAAAGATAGTGAGAAAGCGAGCCACGAACTGGTGGCTAATTCACTTCAACAGTTACGTAAAGAAGGTATAAATACCTTCGTTATACCAGGAAACCATGACATCGGCGGAAAAGCATATGGCTACAAAGGCTCCGAGAAAGTGGAGGTAGAGAACCTCAAAGACGAAGAGTGGGAGAGCATGTATTCGTTAGTATATGAGCAAGTTATAGCCAAAGATACGGAATCACATTCCTATGCGGCCGAACCTCTCCCCGGTTTGACTATATTAGGAATAGACGGGTCCCATAACTCAGCCGGGACGGGTTCGCTATCAGACAACACGCTTGCATGGGTATTAGAACAGGCAGATAAAGCTGTTTCGAAAGGAAATGCCATTATTGCAATGACTCATTGGCAATTATTAGAACATTTTGATATGCAGGGTACATTAGAGAGTGCCTGCCGATTCAAAAACGCCGATGCTCTTCGTGACAGCCTCATGCACCACGGTATCCATGCGCTTCTAACCGGTCACTTCCATGTGAACGGTATCAGCATGTATCGTGACACCACGGGTGTTACCAATGACAGTATTGTGGAGATTTCAACGGGTTCGCCGGTTACTTATCCATGCCCATACCGTTGGTTGACGCTCTCGAAAGACAGGCAGGATTTGTCCGTTGAAACCGAAGAAATCACTTCTTTGGCATCCCAGCCGGAGTTGTTATCTTACAGCCGTGAATGGATGCGTGTACACACGGAGAACATGATTCCCGAACTGACCGTGCGCGCATGGAACAAGGCCATCGATTATATGGACAAAAACGGCGATAAAATGGGTTCTGTTTTCGGACCAACGGCTGTATCTGTCATTAAATCCAGTCTGCCGGCAGACGATGCTACACGTATCGAACTGACCCAGAAATATTTCGGTTCGACGGTGGTTGATTTGTATATGGTACACAGCGAAGCCAATGAGAACGAGAACGCCAAATCGGATTCTCTTGCGCAGGAAGTATATAAAGGAATGGACGGTATGCTGCATGAGTTGACCGATGAAACGCTCGGAAAAACAATCATGGGAATATGTATGTTCTGTGAGGTGCAGAATTTCCTGATAGCCACCGCAAAGGATGCTGCCACAGGTCCTGTTCAGTCGCTGACGGAAGATATTACGCTCTATGGAACCAAGTACGCCGATCAGACCAATGACCTGCGTGTGACATTTAGAATCAATAAACCGTGGAGCGGTGAGACCGGTATGGAGGCTATCAATGACGCGGTTTCAACGAGCAAATTTATCAAAGACGGTCAGTTGTTCATCCGTCGTAATGATCAGGTATTCACTATTCAGGGACAAAAAGTGACCGAATAATCCTATGTTGGAACATTTCTTGCAAACAGACTGGTTATTAGTCATTACCAAAATCGTATTGGCAACGGCTTTGGGCTACCTTATCGGCATGGAACGTGAGTTGCACGGCAAGGTGGTGGGTACGCGCACCATTTCGCTGATAGCCATCGGCAGCGCATTATACGTGCTTATGTCTCCCTCTATAGTCGGAGGAGATAATTCACGTATCATTGCACAAGTTGTTTCCGGTATAGGTTTTTTAGGCGCAGGTATTATTTTCAAGGACGGAGATACAGTGAAGGGGCTTACTACAGCTGCCACCGTTTGGTGTTCCGCGGCTATAGGCTGTCTATGCGGTTTCGGTATGTTTGCCGAAGCTATATTAGGCACTTTAGCGATCATGACGGTGAATATATTCTTCAAACATCTCCGTCACGAGAAAGACAAAGAACACCAGTAGAAATAATGACTAACTGTGTTGTAAAGGCATTCGTCAAAAACGAGTGCCTTTGTTGGCAATTTAGGACATTATTTTTTCGAAACAGTCCGAAACAATTATTGTTTTTGTAGTGTACGAATGAATCAGTGAGTTATATGTTTTGTAATAATAGGGAGTAAAAAAACATGCTAAAAAATTTGGAAATTCGACTTTTTTGTATTATCTTTGTACAAAAATTCGGGTCTTTTTTCGAAAAAAAACAAAAATATTTGCATAAATGCAAAAAAAGCAGTATATTTGCACCGAATTTGAAACGAGCCCCCAAAGGTCAATACAAAACCTCGTTAAAAGGTCGTTAAAACCTCGTTAAAAGGTCGTTGACATTTTATACGCCCAAAATAACCGCAAACATATAAAAATTTCTATACAATGAATCTTTCAGAATTAACCGACAAAATCTACGCAGAGGGCGTAGAGAAAGGCAATGCCGAGGCACAACAAATCGTAGAGAAAGCGAATGCCAAGGCCGCCGACATTATTTCAGAAGCCGAGAAAAAAGCAGCATCTCTTATTGCAACCGCAGAACACAATGCAGCCGACCTCGACAAGAAAACACGTGCCGAACTGAAATTGTACGCTGAGCAAAGTGTCAATGCCGTAAAAACAGAGATTGTGAATCTGTTGGCAGACAAGATAGCTGCCGAAAGCGTTAAAGCAGCAACGGCAGACGCTAAATTCATGCAAGGTTTGATAGCCAAACTTGCCGATCAAATGAGCAAAGACGGCGATGTACTCATAGAGGCAAAAGACGCCGAGGCTTTGAAGAAATATTTCGCAGCCAACGCCAAAGGTTTGTTAGACAAAGGTGTTAAGATAGCCGAGGTAAAAGGTATCAAGACCGATTTTACCATTCAGCCAGCCAAGGGCGGTTACAAACTCGCTTTCGGTGATGCAGAGTTCATTGCTTATTTCAAGGAAATGCTTCGTCCCCAACTCGTAGAAGAACTGTTCTGAGAGATGCTCTTTTGAGCATCGTAGTTTGCGTAGTTTACGTGGTTTGCGTAGTTTACGTAGATTATGAAAACAACAAAAATAACGTTTTTACAAAAAACATTATGACATACGAATATTTACTTGCCGGTCTGCCAGAATTGAAAGCAGGTTCAGACGCGCCTATTTCACTCGAAAAACTCGATGAGTTGTTCGATGAACAATTGCGAGCGTCCGACAAGGCTTTGTTGGATTTGCTACGTGCGCCGATGAATGAAGAAACACTGGAGCAGGGACTCAAAGCCAAGAACCGTTTTGTTCGCTCCTGGTTTGAGTTTAACCGTGACATGAATAATGTGCTTGTTGCTCAGATATGCCGCAAACACGGTTTCGACGTGAAACAGCAGATAGTAGGCGAGGGTGAGGTAGCCGATCAACTTCGTACTCACACCACCCAGAAAGATTTCGGTTTGAACGAAGTGGCAGGGGACTGGACAGAAATGCTGGTTCTCGCCGGAATCGAGGATCTTATGAAGCGCGAGAAAGCGATGGACGCTATCCGTTTCGATTGGCTCCAATCCCATACAGAATTTGATTTCTTCTCACCAGAAATGGTCTTTGCGTACTATTTAGAGGCAGTGATGCTGCATCGCTGGAGTTTGCTGACCATCGAGGAAGGCGAGAAAGTGTTCCGCGAGTTGGTGCAGGACATGAAAAAAGGAGTGAAACTGGATTGATTCGGTATTCCTCCAATAGCGTTGTACCGCAATTATGAATTTTAATAAAACAGAAATATGACAACTGGAAAAGTTAAAGGAATTATTGCCAACTTGGTGACCGTAGTTGTGGATGGTCCTGTTGCGCAAAACGAAATTTGCTACATCTATGTAGGCGAGACGAAACTGATGGCAGAGGTCATCAAGGTCATCGGCGCAAATGTTTATGCTCAGGTGTTCGAGTCCACGCGTGGTCTAAAAGTGGGCAACAAAGTGGAGTTCACCGGCCACATGCTTGAAGTGACCCTCGGTCCGGGTCTGCTCAGCCGTAACTACGACGGTTTGCAGAATGACCTTGATAAACTGACCGGTGTTTTCCTCAAACGTGGAGAGTATAATTTCCCGCTTGACACGGAGAAGAAATGGGCATTTACTCCAATCGCCAAAGTCGGAGACAAAGTAGAAGCCGCTTCATGGCTCGGCGAGGTCGATGAGAACCATCAACCTCACAAGATCATGGTGCCTTTCGTCTTTGATGGAATTTATACGGTGAAATCGGTAAAACCGGCAGGCGAGTACACCATCAACGAAGTGATGGCGGTTCTGACCGACGCAGAAGGACAAGACCATGAAGTGACTATGGTTCAGAAATGGCCTGTGAAGAAAGCTATTTTGGCTTATCGTGAGAAACCACGTCCCTTCAAACTTCTCGAAACAGGTGTTCGTACCATCGACACGGCGAACCCGCTTTGCGAGGGTGGAACAGGCTTCATTCCGGGTCCGTTCGGTACAGGAAAGACAGTACTTCAGCACGCCATCTCCAAACAAGCCGAAGCGGACATCGTGATCATCGCAGCCTGCGGAGAGCGTGCTAACGAGGTTGTAGAGACTTTCACAGAATTCCCGGAGTTGGATGACCCTCATACCGGTCGCAAACTGATGGAGCGTACCATTATTATTGCCAATACATCCAACATGCCGGTAGCTTCTCGCGAGGCGTCCGTCTATACGTCCATGACCATCGCCGAGTACTACCGTTCGATGGGTCTGCGTGTTCTTCTTATGGCGGACTCTACCAGTCGTTGGGCTCAAGCACTCCGTGAGATGTCCAACCGTTTGGAAGAACTGCCCGGTCAAGATGCGTTCCCAATGGATCTGTCCGCTATCATTGGCGCATTCTATTCACGCGCCGGATATGTATATCTGAATAATGGTGCTACCGGTTCTGTTACATTCCTTGGCACCGTTTCGCCTGCCGGAGGTAATCTTAAAGAGCCAGTAACCGAAGGAACAAAGAAAGTGGCTCGTTGTTTCTATGCGCTGGAGCAGGCTCGTGCCGACCGTAAGCGCTATCCGGCTGTCAACCCGATTGACTCTTATTCCAAATATGTAGAATATCCTGAGTTTGAGGAATATATCTCCGGTTTGATCGACAAAGAGTGGCTTCCGATGGTCAACGACATGAAGACCTATTTGCAGCGTGGTAAGGAGATTCAGGAGCAAATCAACATTCTTGGTGACGACGGTGTTCCTGTTGATTATCACGAGGCATTCTGGAAATCAGAAGTGATAGACTTTGTTATTCTCCAACAAGATGCATTTGACAAGATCGATGCCGTATGTCCGCTGGAGCGTCAGCAGTATATGTTGCGCCTCGTAATGGATATCTGCAACCATGACTACGACTTCGATAATTTCCTCGATGTAATCGACTATTTCAAGCGCGTCATCAATCTCTGCAAGCAGATGAACTACTGCGAGTTCCATTCTCCGGAGTTTGAGGATTATCGCAAGAAACTGGACGAACTATTGGCAGAAAAACAACTTAAAGCATGAGAAAAATAAGGAGCATCATCAATAGGGTATTAGATTCAATAATTACAACTCTGGGACTAAACCGTTGTAAAAAAGACATTTCAACGTTATACGGTCCTGCTCCTACAGGAAAATACGGGGTTCCCTCCAAAAATACTACTGTTCAGCGTAGGTCAGGAGATACCAGGAATCCGAAGGCAAATAGGAAAAACAACACAGAAGAATCATTATGAAAAGACACTTTTTCATACTGACATATATAGTTTGCGCCTGCATGGCGTCGGCTTCATCTAATGGCGGAGTTCCGCATCTACAACCCAAACGAGTGCCGGTCATACTGACACAATATACGGATGTATCATTTAAAAATACTGATTTCAACGATTATATTTCATCCGTACAGCAGTATTTTGCTGATCAGTCTTATGGCCGCTACACACCGGTTTTAGATGTGATAGGTCCGGTTTCTCTGGCACACGAACAGAAATACTATGGCAATAATGACTACAACGACGATGATATGCGCGCTGATGAAATGATTGCTGAAGCCTGTAATTTGGCAGAGAACCTTGCGGATTTTACACAATACGATCAAAACAGAGACGGTAAGATAGACGCGTTAGTCATTATTTACGCCGGAGAGGGTGAAGAATATGGTGTCCGCAATTTTGATGCAGTATGGGCATATACCGCCAATCTTGAAGAATCCGATGAAATCGACTATTTAGTTCAGTTGGATGGCAAGACGGTAACCTATTTCTCTGCAGTTCCGGAACTACAAGGTCCCTCAGCCCGTGACGGAATAGGAACGCTTATCCATGAATTCGCTCATATTTTAGGACTTCCGAACCTCTGCGTGACGGATGGTGGAACTCAAAAGACTCTTGGCGACTGGGATGTGATGGATCACGGCAGTTATAATAACAAGTCGCATACACCGGCAGCAATGAGTGCTTATGAACGTTTTTACCTCGGTTGGGTGGATCCTATTCTTTTGGACGGTCCAATGAATGTGCGTTTGCGTGACCTGAATAGTTCCGGTGACTGCGCGATTATTACCGCCAGCGGACAGCACAACCTAAGCGGCATAAGTCCAGACCCACGTGAGTTCTATATTTTAGAAAACCGCCAGCAATCAGGGTGGGATGAGTACTTGCCTGGACATGGATTGATGCTTACCAAGATTGATTTTGTGAAAAATAAATGGGAATCAGACGAAGTGAACAATGTGGAGCGCCATCCGTGTGTCGATTTGATAGAAGCGGATGGTAGCCGTCCTTCCTATAAAGCAGATAATATCACCAACGGCTATTTCGGCAAGCAAGGCGACCTTTTTCCTGCAGGCACTACAGAATACAAGATGTTTAGTAACAAGATGTATTTCAGCGATGTGAAAGAGAAGGATGGTGTCGTTTATTTCGATTTCAACGGAGGAGTTGAGAAATGTGAAGTGTCGTTCTATACAGGCAGTAATGGCTCTTGCACCACACAATCACTGACAGAGAAAAGCAAAGGTTCAGGTGTTGTCTTACCTAATGTAACAGCGAAAAACGGATACACATTCCTCGGTTGGGCAAGCCGTAAGAACAGCATGACACCCGATGCCGGTCAAGCCGGACAGACATACTATCCGATGAGCGACTGTACGCTCTTTGCTCTCTACAGAAATGAGACGCGCGTGGATATACAATATTCGTTGAAAGGAGTGGAATGGAACTCAGGAGCCACTTATTACGCTAACCGGGAAAAAGATTTTGATATCTCATTCAAAGCCAAACCAGGGTATTTGACACCGGCTCCGGCTACCTGTCAGGTTCGCGTTGAATGCGGCAACAGTCATATGCAGAACTATGCGTTTGAAGGCGACTCGGTTATCCTGCGCTTTTCTGCGGCAGATGTGACCGACAATATCTATATCACGGTTATCAACGTACGCGAGCAGAAAGAAGAAGGTTGTGACCCATATTACCATACTTTTACAAGTACGTGTTTTGCCGGTTCATTACAAGATTTCAGCGGCTACGACTGGGATGTGACGATAGCCAATGACAACACATGCGCCTATGACAAATCCAAAGGTGCCACTTTCGGTTCCGGAACTTACCCTGCCGGATTAGTACGCCTTTATACGGAGGAAACGATGGGTTGTGCAGTGTCCAAAGTACGTATCCAAGCCGCTGCTAACGGAGACGGCGTACTTAACGTCTATTTGGCAGGAAACACTATCGGTGAGACCGAATATCTCGGTTCAACAGTTGAAACCTACGAATTCACCGCAGAAAACCCGCAGTCCGGAGCAGTAGATATACGTCTGGAAAATACGCAGAAAGCAATGTTCCTCAAATCCATAGAGATTGAATTTGTCAAACTGGAAGCACCCGAAGATTCGGAAGAATCACAAGGAATAGAAAATGTAGAGAGCCTTCAAACAAAGGCTAACTGCCAAAAAATGATTATGAACGGCAAACTGCTCATCCTTCATAACGGACACTATTATAATGTGTTGGGCACACAAATGAACAAAAAATAATTAATAATGATACTTTAAAACCTCCCATCTGGCTTGGAGGCGTCCTCCTCTTCGAAACGCAAAACTTCATTGCTGACAGAAAACGGGGACATCCGAATACTTATCACGGTACAAGTACGAGGATAGCCAGTGCGAATGGCTAAAGCATTTCAAAAAATCTACACGCAAATTACTGCCATTACCAAGGCGACTTGTTCTCTCAAAGCCGAAGGAGTAGGTAATGACGAATTGGCTACGGTCAACGGAAAACTGGCGCAGGTAGTAAAAATTATCGGCGATGAGGTTACGCTGCAGGTATTCCAAGGTACAGAAGGAATCCCAACTAACGCAGAAGTAGTATTCCTTGGCAAATCTCCATCGCTCAAAGTAAGTGACCAACTGGCAGGTCGATTCTTCAACGCGTACGGCGACCCGATTGATGGCGGACCGGCTATCGAAGGCAAAGAGGTTGAGATCGGCGGCCCTTCTGTAAATCCCGTTCGTCGTAAACAACCGTCAGAGTTGATTGCAACCGGTATCGCAGGTATTGACCTGAACAACACCCTCGTTTCCGGACAAAAGATTCCGTTCTTCGCAGACCCGGATCAGCCGTACAACCAGGTGATGGCAAACGTGGCGCTCCGCGCAGAGGCGGACAAAATCATCCTCGGCGGTATGGGTTTGACCAACGACGACTACCTCTATTTCAAGAACGTCTTCACTAATGCCGGCGTGCTTGACCACATTATCTCGTTCGTCAACACGACCGAGAACCCGCCAGTTGAGCGACTCCTTATTCCGGACATGGCGCTAACCGCAGCAGAGTATTTCGCAGTTGAAAAGCATGAAAAGGTATTGGTTCTTCTTACTGATATGACCTTGTATGCCGATGCCTTGGCAATTGTGTCAAACCGTATGGACCAGATTCCTTCCAAAGACTCCATGCCGGGTTCGCTCTATTCCGACCTCGCGAAAATCTACGAGAAGGCCGTTCAGTTCCCGGAACAGGCAGGTGGCGGTTCCATCACTATCATCGCTGTAACAACCCTTTCCGGTGGTGACATCACACACGCTATTCCGGATAACACCGGTTACATCACAGAGGGTCAGCTCTATCTCCGCCGTGACTCCGAAATCGGTAAAGTCATCGTCGATCCGTTCCGTTCACTCTCGCGTCTGAAACAGTTGGTAGCCGGCAAAAAGACCCGCGAAGATCATCCGCAGGTAATGAACGCAGCCGTTCGTCTCTATGCCGACGCCGCTAACGCTAAGACAAAGAAAGAGAATGGTTTCGACTTGACCAACTACGATGAGCGCTGCTTGGACTTCGCACGCGACTATAGCCGCGAGATCCTCGCTATCGACGTGAACATCAACACCGTTCAGATGCTCGATGTAGCATGGACGTTGTTTGGCAAATATTTCAAACCGGAAGAAGTAAATATCAAGGCCGCTCTTGTTGAAAAGTACTGGCCAAAAGCATAATAGGTTATGGCTATAACATACCAATTCAATAAAACATCGTTGCAGACTTTGGAGAAAGATCTGAAGATGCGGCAACGAACTTTGCCCACTTTGCAGAGCAAAGAGACAGCTCTTCGTCTTGAGGTGAAGAAGGCAAAGAAAGAACTCGAAGACTTGAATCAAGAAGTCGAGCGCCGCATCAAGGATTACGACCAGATGATTGCACTTTGGGGCGAATTTGACACTTCGCTCATCCATGTGGACGACGTGCGCATGTCTATTAAAAAGATTGCGGGCGTGCGCGTACCTGTGTTGGATGAAGTCATCTATTCCACCAAAGAGTTCTCGCTCTTCTCGTCTCCCAAATGGTTTGCAGATGGTTTTGAGCAACTCAAAGCCATCGCCGATGTAGGTATCCGTCAGGAGTTCATACACCGCAAAGTGGAACTGCTCGAGTATGCGCGTAAGAAAACGACGCAGAAAGTGAACCTCTTTGAGAAAGTACAGATCCCTGGTTATCAGGATGCTATACGTAAAATCAAACGATTTATGGAAGACGAAGAGAACCTCTCCAAATCAAGCCAGAAGATCGTTAAGTCTAAACGCGAAGCCGAAGCACGCGCCGCGGAAGAACAGAAAGGAGGTAACGCATGATTACGCAAATGAAGAAATACACCTTCTTGGTGTTCCATCGTGATTACGAACCGTTCCTGACGCAACTCCGCGACCTCGGCGTAGTGCATATCACCCAGAAAGCCGCAGGTCTCATCGAAGATGATGAGCAACTCCAGGCAGCCCTCCAGCACGAGGATGAACTGCGTCGTCTGCTCAAACAAGGTGCGCCGGATCAGTTGATTGCAGAACGTGCTAACATCGAACAAAGCATTGCCGATGCACAAACAGCAGCACAACAGGCTGCCGTTTGGGGTGAGTTCGATCCCGCACGTATCCAGCAACTCAAAAACGCCGGCTACACGCTTCGTTTCTTCTCTTGCAGCACATCTTCATTCCAAGAAGAGTGGGGTATCAAAGTCTCCGAGAAAGAAGGTAAGACGTACTTCGTAAACCTCGATAACTCGATATCTCGAAATATCGATAACTCGGAACTGCTTGACAAAGCAACCGAAATCCCGCAACCCGAGAAATCCGCTACGCAGTACATGCAGGATGTAGAGCACCTCAAAGGGCTGCTCGCTGCCGCCAATGCCCGTATTGAAGCATGGCAGTTAGCCAACATCGACAAACTGCAAGCCGAACTCAAAGAGGCTCGTCAAAACATTGATTGGCAGCGTGTTACGCTATCGACCGACAAACTCGCTGAAGGTTCGCTATGTCTCTTTGAGGGTTTCTGTCCGATTGACAAAGAGCCCGAACTGAACGCGATGCTCGCTGCTGCAGAAGTCTATTACGAGGAGACCGATCCGGAGAAAGAAGATGCTACGCCAATCAAGTTGCACAATAACTGGTTTGCCAAACTCTTTGAGGTATTCACAGGCATGTACGGTTGGCCTACTTATGGCGAGTTTGACCCGACTCCGATACTCGCGCCGTTCTATCTGCTCTTCTTCGCAATGTGTATGGGAGATGCCGGATACGGACTTGTGCTGATCACTTTCGGTCTCCTCACCCACTACAAGAAAGTGAATATTGAGATGTTCGAAGGACTCGGACCGATTATCGCTACCCTTGGTGTTGGTACGACGATCGTGGGGCTCTTCCTCGGTACTTTCTTCGGAATGCCGCTCCTCGAAGCCTCTTGGTATCCCGAAGCACTCAAGCACTTGATCATAAGCGGCAATGTGATGGGATTTGATGCACAGATGGTTCTCGCCATTGGCATCGGTGTCTTCCACATCTGTCTCGCTATGGTAGTCAAAGCGCTTTGCTTCACCAAGCGTTTCGGATTTGCAGAGGCACTCTCTGTATGGGGATGGGTGCTGCTCATTGTGGGAGGCTTGATCGTGCTCTCCGTATCGGCATTGCTGAATCTGCCTTCACAGGTGACCAAGTGGATCATCATTGCGATTGCTTCCGTCTCTGCGCTGGCAATTTATATCTTCAATAAACCCGGACGCAATCCGCTGCTTAATATCGGAGCAGGCTTGTGGGACACCTACAATATGGCTACCGGTTTATTAGGAGATGTCCTCTCGTACGTCCGTCTGTATGCACTCGGATTGGCAGGAGGTATGCTTGGAGGCGCGTTCAACAGTATTGCCCTCATGGTCTTGGGCGAAAACCCGACATGGCAGTGGTTGCCGTTCTTGCTGATTCTCCTCTTCGGGCATGTGCTGAATATACTCATGTCTGCCCTTGGAGCCTTTGTACACCCCTTGCGTCTTACTTTCGTGGAGTATTTCAGGAACTCGGGATATGAAGGTAAAGGACAAATCTACCAACCCTTTAAAAAATAATAACAATTAAAAAATAAAACTATTATGGAATTAATTCTTGGTTATCTCGGTTTGGGCCTCATGTTGGGTCTCGCCGGTATTGGTTCTTCTTATGGCACTACTATTGCAGCCAATGCAGCAGAAGGCGCACTCAAAAAGAACCCTGCTAAATCTTCTTCGTACATGGTACTTTCGGCCATGCCTGCTACGCAAGGTCTCTACGGTTTCGTAGGATTCTTGATGTGGTTCCTGGGTAGCACACCCGAATACATTGCTGCACACGGAGCAATCTATTTCGGTGTCGGAACCCTCGTTGGACTTACTTGCCTTTTCTCTGCTATTCGTCAGGGAATGGTTTGCGCCAACGGTATTTCCGGTATTGCAGCAGGTCATGACGTGCAAACCAACACGATGATTTATGCGGCTCTTCCGGAGTTCTATGCTATTTTGGCACTCGTTGCCGCTATCATGGTTAAATGATGAAAGCATTTGTTTTTCCCGGACAGGGAAGTCAATTTCCGGGCATGTGCAAAGATCTGTACGATGCACATGCAGAAGCCCGCGAGATGTGCCAAGCAGCAGACAAGCTGCTTGGCTTCTCGCTGACGGATGTGATGTTCAATGGTACAGCCGATGATCTGAAGCAGACCAAAGTGACACAACCTGCAGTGTTTCTGCACTCGGTAGTGGCACAACGTCTTATGACCATCGAGAAACCCGACATGGTAGCAGGACATAGTCTTGGAGAGTTCAGCGCATTGGTGGCATGTGGCGCTTTGCGTTTTGAGGATGCCTTATTATTAGTGTCAGCGCGCGCACAAGCGATGCAGGCTGCCTGCGAAGCTAACCCAGGCTCAATGGCTGCCGTCCTCGGTCTGCCCGATGAGAAAGTAGTCGAAATCTGTGAAAGCATTAGTGGGGTAGTAGTGGCAGCCAACTTCAACTGTCCGGGACAAGTAGTTATCTCCGGAGAGATTGAAGCTATCGACGCTGCCTGCGTAGCCATGAAAGAAGCGGGTGCTCGCCGTGCACTCAAATTGCCTGTCGGCGGTGCTTTCCACTCGCCATTGATGCAGCCCGCTGCAGAAGATCTCAAGGCGGCAATCCTCAAAACGGACTTCCACCAACCTTTCTGTCCAATCTACCAGAACGTGACCGCAAAAGCAGAAACAAACCCGGAAATCATCCGCGAAAACCTTCTAAAACAACTTACAGCCCCCGTTCGCTGGACGCAATCCGTACAAAATATGATTGCCGACGGCGCTGACGAGTTCTACGAGTTCGGTCCTGGAGATGTACTGAAAGGTATGATTCGTAAGATAAATAATGAAGTAAAAGTAGGGTAATATAACTATGAATAATTTTTCCAAATCTCCGTGGTCAAGAAGTTTGAAAGTAATGACCATATCTGCAATTGTGGTTATCATCGCAGGTATTGTGATTGCTGCTATTCAATTTATGAACGCTACCATACAAACGGTCAGAATAACAGATTTGGTTCTAATAGTTATCCTCGGATTGTGCCTTATAGCATCTTTATGCCTCGCACCTCGCGGAGTCAGCAGTTCAGATAAAGGTATAACTGTGCACTTGATGTGCGGACGCATTTTCATTCCAAAGAATGATATTGTTCAAATTGAGCCGTATTCAGATGACAAAGGAACGATGCGTATATGTGGTATAGGCGGCGTATTTGGTTATGTTGGGTTGTACCGCAATGGTCAATTCGGCAAATTCAGTTGTTTTGCCACTGATTTCAGCCGTTCATTCGTCATCTATCGTCAAGCCAAACGCCCTCTTGTCGTGACTGTAGAAGATAAAGCTGTTTTAGAGTTGTAGGTTGTGAGCATATTTGGGTCGTCTGGCATGGATATTGTTAATGTAAAGGAAACGGATTGTTGAACACTTTAAATTTATGGCTTTATGAAACGGATCTGTTCCTTCTTTTTACTGTTGATGGCTTGTATGAGCATGCAGGCACAATACGTCGTGTCCGACAAGTACGACCTGTGGTTCGAAGATACCGACCATGAAGTGACAACCCGTAAAGCGGAATACTGCACAGAACATTACCAAGACTTGCGTAACGGTTGCCAAGTGCGTCTCTCCGGCAGAACGGTTTATATCTACCGAAACGGCTATTCTATCCTTTACGGAGACGAAATCAATCTCCTTTACAATGGTTACTACCGTGTCCGTCGCGGCAATACTTGGTATCTGGCAGATGAAGACGGAGACCTTGTCAACGGCATCTACGGAAAGACAATCTATTATTTCCCGTTTGGCTATGTGACCTTCCAACGCAGTTCGGGCTATTGGGATATCTACCATTGTTCCGGTCGTAAGGTGGAGTGTTATTCAAATGAATCGCCGTTTATATTTTGGAACGGCTGTTTCCTCATCAAGCAAGGCACATACTGGTATGCCGTGAATGACGATGGCGATAAGATAGATGGCGTCTATGGCGATGAGGTTCAACTCCTCAATGATGGCCGTTGGAAATGTGTACGTGGCTCGTATGTGAGTTATATAGAATAATTCCCAGACTCTCCTTTTTCTTCCATTCCACGGCATCAGATGCCTTTTTTTATCCACCCTACAAGCGGGTTAGTAATCCCGGCAAACCCTTTAACGTTTTACATTAGTAAAACCATTTTTGCCGTGTAACGAAAAAATCAGCGATTTTTCCATATTTATTTGCATATATCAAAAAAAAGTAGTACCTTTGCAACCGCAAAGGTTTAAGAATGTCAACATATTCGTACATATCAAAGCTTTCTCCTGTCTTGTTCTGGGATGTAGATCGCGAGCATATGGATGCAGAAAAACACTCTGCCGGTCTTATTCAGCGCGTATTGGAACATGGCACTTTGCAAGATTGGCGTCTCACACGCGACTATTACGGAATAGATCGAATTGTTGCGGATTGCAAGCGTCTGCGTACTCTTGACCCGATGGCGCTCTCCTTCATTTGCGCGATGTCTAACACAAACAAAGAAGACTATCGATGTTATCAATTCAGACAATCCAACCAAACACTCTGGAACTCTTAAAGAGCCTTGCTTCTCAGCCTGAATTAGCACACACTCGCCTCGTCGGCGGTACAGCTCTTGCTCTCCAGTATGGTCATCGTCAATCGATAGACTTAGATTTCTTTGGCAAATTGCCGGAAGACAAAGAGGAGTTAGTAGAGATGACAAGAAAAATGGGTGATATGATTGTCACAAACCATTCAAAGATGATTCTCCAAACAGTTATTAATCAAGTCAAGGTGGATTTCGTGGACTATAGCAGATATGCGTGGATTGATGAACCTATTATGGGGGATGGATTTGTGCTTGCCTCAGATAAAGACATCGCTGCAATGAAAGTAAATGCTATTATTGGTCGGGGCACAAGAAAGGATTTCATTGACTTGTATGTACTGCTTCAGCGCTATTCACTATCGGAAATTATGGCGTTTTACAAGCAGAAATATCCAGAGTTCTCTGAATACCGGGCTCTTTTAAGCATGACCTATTTTGAGGACGCAGAAATGCAAGATATGCCTAAGATGTTTATTGACACTCCTTGGAATACGATGAAATCGACAATTATTGAGTCTGTCAAGGCATATCAACAGTAAAAACGGGATATACACTACCGTCACTCACTGACGTTAAACAGGAGAACTGGCGCCAACAGTTGAAAGTGGTGACATATTGAATAATAGCGTTTGCTAACGCATGTTTTTGACTCATTGAAACCTAGGAAATTTCAATAAATCATTCACAAAAACAATGCAATTAGCAGATGCTCACAGAGGTGTATTATACATTCGTGCGTGCAAAAAAGTAGCACGTATATAGATAATATACACAACGTGGGTTTCTGTATTGCTTTTTCGGAATGATTGGTTTTCCTAGGACCACAATGAGCGAATAAGCAAAATAGAGACCCACGCATTTGTTTTGTGCATATCACACCATTGAAAACAACGGCAAAAGTACAACAAAAAAACGACATACACAAACAAAAATGCAATTTGGACCAACAAGGTACAAATTATTGGGGTTTCCGACAGATGCTAATAATAGCGCATCCTGTGGAAAGAACGAGAAAATCCGAGTAACCACCATAAAAACAACGTTTTGATGCGCTAACGAGGATAGTTTGCGCGCAAAAGGACCAAAAAGGACTATGAATATATCGCAAAAAAGTAGTACCTTTGCAGGCTGAAAAATAAATATAAATTTTACGAACATGAAAGGATTGTCATTCTCGCTAAAACGCGCTGTCGGGATCAGCGGTTTAAAAACAAAAGTAGCTCGCAAAACAGGCATCCCGACTACCAAACTGGGCTTGGAACGCAAAATCGGGCAGGGTGTCCTTTCGGCTCTCACTTTTGGAAAGAAAATAATCAAATAACAATAAATCAACAAATCAAACAATTTCGTATGAAAAGCAAATTTTTAGCCATCTTAGCTATGGCGGCAGCGCTTGTCTCATGTGGAGGAGGCGGTACATCTACTGCGGTGGATGTAAAACAAACGCAAAAACCAACCATGTTGGTATTGCCCAGTGATCAACTAATGCAACGATTCGGATGTATCCGTACTGAAGTGTCGCTAGGAAAACAATTACAGGTACGCGATTATAACTCATACTTACTTACGGATCCTGATGCAAAATTTATTATTGCGAGCATTCAGAGTGCATTTATTGAATTTGGTTCTCCATTAAATGACTTGGAAC
>ONQO01000055.1 GCA_900319995.1 uncultured Bacteroidales bacterium | reverse complement strand
CTTTTTAGGGGTGATTTTCTTCCGATTTTCTTCATTTGTCTTATCTAAAAAAACAGAAATTCGTAAAATACTATATATCAAGTTGTTATAAATGGTTTGGCAATTTGGAAATATGCCCCCTTATTCCGTCTGAAGCCCCCCAACCGCCCTGCTTAAACGGCTGATTTCGGGAGTTTCACAAAAGCGGAATATGCAGACGCAAATTTCTAAATTAGGACGGCTCTTGCCCCTATATCAAAGGTCTCCATTATTTCATAAGCGCCAAAGTTTGCACGCGTAAACATTTTCAAAAGTCGGCTTATATCATAGACATTAAAAGTCTCCTTATTTCACGCTTCGAAGGTCTTCACTTTACGCGACCTTTGAAGTCTCCATTTACCGCTCGAACCTAAAAGTCCGCTTGCGCTCGCGCGCCTTTGGGCCTTTATCATATACAAATCGCACACTCTAATGTAGAATGTGCGGTAGTGTGCCTAATGCGCAGAATACTATTAGTTACGAATCATAAACTACCTCAAGAAGTTCACTTGCTATATTTGGTTCTTCAAAGCGCATCGCATTATCATTTAGCGAATTCCGACCCAAATAATTGATTGATCCATACCAGATTAACTTCTTATCTATGATGGCACAGCGACAAGTCTGCGTTGGTTTTATTACAACCTCTACACCACGTGTAGCAACATCAGTTAGAATTCTATTGAGTGAGCTCGTAACCTGCGACTGATTATTGGGGATTGCAATAACGATAGAGCGTTTTGCATTTGTAATATCTTTTTTGAATACAGATACAAAAGACTTTCCATCGTAGAATGTAGATTGTGTATCCGGTTCTTCCAACTCTGCAAATAAACCTCTATCTATTGGCTGTGATTTAGGTTTGTAGCCTATGCCCGCATAGCCTTTTATACGACGTCGGTACATGAGTTCACATAACGGAACGTGGATATCTACGTAATCATAGATACGGACCTCCTGTTTGCCTGGATAGTCTCGGTGAAGGCGACCGGCGTACTGCTCAACAATACCTTTCCACGAGACAGGAATAGCCAGCATGAGCGTGTCCAAGCGTGGGAAATCAAAACCTTCTCCAACATATTTTCCTGTTGCCACAATAACGAGCGATTCGTCGGTCGGAACGACATGAAGACGCTCCATTGTTAGACGTTTCTCGCGTGCGGAAGCAGAGCCTATGAGCGGTATAACGTGTTGGCAATAATTCGAAAGGAGTTGCGACAGGATGTCCACATGACTTGTACGGCTGGTGAGGATAATAGGCGTACGACCTTCTGCGAGAGCCTTACAAACATCTAACACAATCAGTTGATTACGCGCTTCATCTGTTATGAGAAAATATGTGAGACGTGGAAACGTAATCGAATCTTCCGAAAGATGGCGATAAGCAGTAAAACGGGGAATGAGGACGCGGGAGATAGATGATTGCTGAGGCAATTGTTTACTTGCTTGGTAACGAATCGGGCCGCACTGCATGAAGATGATGGGTTGATGCCCGTCCTTACGAATAGGCGTAGCTGTGAGACCATAAACATAACGCGGCGATATGAGGCGCAGGACATTTTCAAAGGTCATAGCAGAAACATGATGACACTCGTCCACAATCACCATACCATAGGAATGTATGAAGGGTTTGACTGAATCTTCATCGAGGCATGATTGCAGCAAGGCGACATCAACGAGGCCGTTGAGATGATTGCCGGTTGAATCCAATGTGCCGACAGGAGATATTTTCTTCTTTCTGCCGCGTTTACGCGATGGATCTTCTGCGGGGAGTTCGATATCAAGGAAGCGACAAAGCGTTTGCTGCCACTGTTGGAGCAAGGCTTTGGTATGTACCAATACTAAGGTGTTTGTCTTGCGACGAGCGATAAGTGCAGCAGCGGTCACAGTCTTACCAAAAGCGGTAGTAGCGGAGAGCGTGCCGTTATCAAAGCAAGAGAGATTACGCAAGGCCTCCTGCTGTTCAGGGCGAAGTTCACCGACAAAAGTTGCATTGATCGGGATGCCGTGTTGGGTATTATCCTCAACGGAGATTGGGATATTCTTGGATTGAAAAACCTCACGGATAGCATCTTCACAGCCTCGTGGCATATGTAAGTAATCGTCTATGATCTCTGCGCACGAGATGATACGCGGGGTATCGTGTGTGGAGAAGCGCATGGCTTGTTTGGCATAAAAATCTGGATTGCGGAAGGATGCCATGCGCTTGATATGGTTAGCAAGTTTTGCCGAGAGCTGATAAATCGGCAGATAAATGCCGTTTGCGCAAATAAAGGAAACAGAAGTTGGGAGGTCTTTAGGTTCCAAAGTGAGAGGTTTCGGTATCTCCCATGGTTTGGCTTCGGTCGTCTGAGCTAACTCTCCGAATAAGGAACCAAAACTATTATGCTCCGCAAGAATGGTTGTGATGTCATTTGATGACAAACGTTCTATATTCTGGAGCACTTGCCATTGATCAGGGTAAGTGTTAAACTCTTCATCCACAAAGGAACTATTGCCTTTCTTGCGTGCCAGACCTTGGAGCGGCAGAGCGACTAAGTTCCCGAAACCGCCTTCTGGTAAGGAGTCTTGATTGGGGAAGAAGCGGTCGTACGACTTTAGGGACATGCGACCGTTGTGGTTCATCGCTTCTATGAGTACGGCATAACCTAAGCGCCGAGCAACAGCAGCGGGGATTGGTTCCGAGAAGAATATCCACACATGCGCACCGTTACCGGAACGTGAACGTTCAATATAGGCAGGGATATGCCAATCGTTGCAGATGCTTTTATATGTCAGTACGTCCTCCTTATAGCCATGCTTGGAGTTTTTATCGTCGAAGTCAGCACATAAGAGATAACAGGTATTGTCTGCGAGGACAGGAAATAATCCAATAACATCACGACCATTAGAATCGTTACCGGAGAGGTGATTGAAAATGTATCGATCTGTAAGCGAGGCAAGGCGGCGGTTGGGACACTCACTGCACTTGTATTGTTTCTTATCGCATAAGTCGGAACGCCATTCATTTTCACATACTGGTTGGTAACCGCTTTTGCCCGATGAAGCGCTATGCCATCGGCGAGCGAAAACATCTTCTCTGCCACGAAATACGCTACGGAACAACGTCACTTTCTCATCGGAAGAAAGTGTGAACATCGGAGAGGATTTGTCCGGCTCTATTGGAGCAGATGGTTGTGGGGGTGGTATAGAAGGTTGAGACTGACGGTATAGTGCAAGTTCCTGTCTCAAGTGTTCAATCTCCTCTGTGAGGAGAGCGTTCTCCTTCTGAAGACGCTCATTGTCTTTCAACAAATCCAATATACTAATAGGCACATCCATTCCTATGATACATACTTTTAATGTCCTCTCACAAATTGACACTCAGGTACATCCGCCATGAAACAGCTATCGTCCTGCTGCTCTTCGTCTATCGCTTGTTGTTGCTGTGCTATGTACTCATCGTATGTCATTACTCAATCACAACGGCCGTGCCGCTTGATGGAAATCATAATCATGCTGTTGGCTTGACCCATCGTCTCATAGCCAAAGCTAACGCCCACGATGGCATTGGCGCCTAATTTCTCGGCGCGCTCGCGCATTTCTCTCTGCGCGGTCTCGCGTCCTTCGAGCATAGCCTTTTCGTAACTGTCGGTACGTCCTCCGAAGAAATCACGAAGCGACGCGCCAAAGTCCTTCATGAAATTCTTATCTCACATAGCTCGAACGATTACTACATGCCGAAGGTAACCTCTCTGGAAAGAAGACCTTTGTACTCCTTAATGGTGTGACCCTCAATGGTCGGTGTAGTGGTAACTATCATATCTTTAATCTTTAATCTTTAATCTTTAATATTCATTACTCGTTTAGCGTCCCGTAAAATTGTCTCATGGTCGAAAGCCAACTTAGGCAGCGCATTCAGCGGCCACCATTTTGCAGCAGCGGCATCGTCTGCGGCAGTTGCTTCCGGCATGGTGGTCATAGCAGCATAAGCTGCCGTGATGACGCGTCCACGCGGATCACGCTCTACGTCGGAATAGATACCCACCAACTGCATACCGGTCAGCACAATGCCGGTCTCTTTCTCCAGTTCACGTTCGGTACAACGAGCCACCGTCTCATCCATCTCCAGAAACCCGCCAGGAAAAGCCCAGCAACCTTTGTACGGCTCGTTGCCACGTTGAATAAGCAGCACGTATGTCTGTCCGTCACGCTCCGCAAAAAGCACGGCATCTGCCGTCACACTTGCCCGCGGCCAACGATAGGCGTAAAGCCCGTCTGATGTCTTTGTGTAGTCTATCATAAATCGCTATTTTTCGTACATTTTCGCTAAATTCTCGCTCTCTTCTTTGAACTCATCTCGCAGATGGGCGGGTTCAAGGACTTCGAGGGTCGAGCCGAACTTACGCAGTTCTTGGATGAAATCGTACGTCGGAGCAACGTAGAAACCGAAGATACTGTACTCGTCGTTCCGCTCCAACTCAAACTGGCTGCCGTGGATCGGTAGCGTGCGCATGTAGTTAGCGTCATACGCACTCATCTTCACCTTAATTCGCTCTGCCTCAGTGATGCGGCGATCGACACCAAACTGGTTGGCAAAGAACTTCGACGCCTTGAAATCCTTGGGCATTTTAAACGTCTTATCCGTCGCGGTCAGCTCTTTCACACGGTCAAGCGAATAGACGCGCGGATCGGCTTCTTCGGGATGGTCATCCGGCTTGCCGATGACGTACCAACGACGTTTGGACAACTTCAAACAGTATGGTGCCAGCAGGAACGAATGCGGCTTGGGACGCACGAAATTCTGATAAGAGATATATAGCTGTTTACCGTCTCGCATGGCATTGACGATGGTGGACAGATAACGTGTTCCTTCGGGAATGGTCTCAAACAGAATACGTTCCTCCATTCCGCCGCCGAGGTTAACCATGTTATTGATGGCAAAAGTGTTCATCAGCCATGACCGCATTCCGGCTCCGTTGGCTTCGTCGAGGCCTTGGATGGAGTACTCTTTGGTGGTACGATTGCACACGATGTCAATACCGAACATCTCCTGAATGGTCTCGCGATGGCGGTGGAAGTTCCGTTCACCATACTCGGTCTCGTGCATGTCATTATACCGTGCAGTGGACCATCGGTGGTCTATCTCGTCCCGCGAGATATGCCCTGCGCTGTAGATCGTATCTACCAGCCAAATCAGTCTCTGAAAAAGTTTTGATTGAGCTGCCATATATTAGGTCACTATGTGACGTTAAAGGGTTAAATAGTTAAAATGGTTTTGATTTTGATCAAAACGTTAAATGGTTCGTCCAAAATCACTTCTGCCAATCTATGCCGCGGAGGCAGGCAGGGAGTTTGGTTATTGCATTAGGCTAAAGTTGGCATTTCCAACCTCGGCAAGATGATTTGTTCTGCTTGTGATTTTTGCAGGAACATGATATAGTATATCGGCATATACCAAATCCCTTTGTCTTGCCAAACACGAGGTTCGTTGGAGAATACGATAGCCTGATGGATGTTATATTCCTTTTCGTCCAAGAACTTCGATAGCGCGCTATGCTCCTTGTAATCCTTGCCGGACTTGATCTCTAACGGTAATACCTGCGTTGTGGAATAATCATTAATCAGGAAATCCACTTCGCCCTTTTTCTTGTTATCATAGTAATATAACTTGAATCCATGCGCACGCAATTCCTGCGCTACGACGGACTCATAGACGGTTCCTAAATTGATACTGCGCTCGTCCTGCAGCACAGCGTTGATATTCAGCCCGTATAGCAGATAGGTAAGCAAACCGACATCGTTCAGATAGAGCTTCAGCAGGTTCTTTGATGACGACTCAGCTAATGGGTATTTAGGTTGGCTGACAGCCTTGACTTCCAATGTAATACCGGATTCTATCAGATATTCAAACTCGTTCTGATAGTCTGCGAAATGCTTACCTTTCTTGTCTTCGATATTCTGATATACAATCCGTTTTTTTCTGTTCTCCAACTGGCTTGGCACCATGTCGTAGATGTGACGTATCATCAGTTTGCGTTCCGCATCGTATTGTGACGCGTCTGTACGATATAACTCATGAATATCACGATGGATGTGACGCACCTCACGCATGTTATGGGATTCCACGAAATGATTAACTGCATCAGGCAGACCTCCCACCAGCAGATAATACTGGAATTGCTGCAAAATGTACCGATGCAATCCTTCCGGCAGCGGTTGTCGTTTCTCAAACAGATCTCGCATTCCATCTATTGCTTCTTGTCCTGCTCCGTTAGCCCACAAGAACTCCTCAAAATCCAGTTGATACATCGTCTCTATCGCCACGCTGCCCATCGGAACAGAAGTAGTCTCAGCCAAAGCGATACCTAATTGTGAGCCGGAGGCGATAAAATGGTAACGACCATCCTCACGGAGAAATTTGAGCATGGTCAGCAAATGAGGATAAGCTTGTATCTCGTCCAAGAAAATCAGCGTATCCGACTTGTTTCCTAATATCTCGTTGGCAATAGTGCTGACCTGCATATACAGCTCTTGCGTAGTATGCACATGGGAGAAAATAGCCGGTCCTTCCTTATCTTTCTGCAAGTTAATCTCCACAAAGTGAGGATAGAGTTTCTTCCCTACGTAGCGGATTAAATAGGACTTGCCTATCTGACGAGCACCATTCACCAACAGTATTTTATCGGTATTTTCCGTTAAATATTGCTCCAGAATAGATGTAAACTTTCGCTTTAACATAGTAGTATATCGATTTAGGCTGCAAAATTACAAAAAATAATTGATATACGCAAGCGTTCTACCACTTATTCCATGTTTTTTGTGCAAAATTATACCACTTATTCCTATTTTATACGTTAGAAATATTCCACTTATTCCGTTTTTGTCTATACAAGGGTTTGCACGCTTTTCTTATTTCTGCCAATCTATTCCTCACAAGCAGGCGGGGAGTTTGGTTCCTGCGGCTTTGTGATGAGCGACGCAAGCACAACAATGTCCGTGACGAGGACAGTCTTTAAGACAAGGGCATGATATGTTATTATGTGGACAGGGCATGGGTATTTTCCTTTCTTGCACGATTCTGCGTGCAAAGTTACAAAAAAAAATCCAAATGTGCAAGATTATTGTAAAAAAATAAAGTACAAATGAAGAAAATGCCGAATGATAGTTGGGCAAAGAGAAGAATCTATTGCGGGATTAAATCCCATGCAAAGAAAGAAACGCACTAACGGAGGTAGCGCGCACAGGACAACGGGAACCGACATCAGATGTCAGGCTAATCAAAGAATGGACGGCAAAGCCGTGTCCAAACTTAATTTGGACGCAATAGACAAAGTTGCCAGATAGTATCCGGGACAATGAACGCTGAAAGATGCGGCAAAAAATGTCACCGAACGGAACAAACGGCATACCATGCCAGACAATTGACGAAAGGAGGAACCGCGGCACTAAAGTACCGCGAACGGAACGAAGAAAAACTCCGAGCGGATGCCCGGAGCACGGAACAAAATTTATACAAGCCAAATATAGATCGGCGAAATTTATTCAAGCCAGTATAAATACGAGGCTTGTATAAAAAATGGAATAGGAAGGATGACTTGTATAAAATTAACGGCATACTATGCCGGACAATGGACAAAAGAAGAAACGCGGTGTTTCCTATCCGCCAAACTTGGCGGATGCAAAAAAGGAAACACCGAATGGAAGAAAACGGGACGAAGAAAGAAAACACGGCACTAAAGTACCGCGAACGGAACGAAGAAAAAAAAATTATATGAATAAATTATTTTCGGATTGTTTTCTTTGTTCCATCGGATAGAAGGAGCTTGAGAACATCTGCATTATCTTTGATAACAGTAACATATCCCCATACAGGATGTTTGATATCTATCCCGGGACGATAGAAACCATCCGGAGTATGCGTTTTAAGAAATTCATTTTGTTCCTCCTTCCGTTGTTGTTGCCTCTCTTTTTGTCTTTCACGGTACTCACGATTCCGCTCTCGGTTGACCTTAGCTTCTTGATCCCATTGAGCTTTTAAGTTCAACCATGCTTGCCATTGCAAATTAGCTTGTTCTTGTTGTTTTGGAGTAAGTTCTACTGGATGTAATGGGTTAGGAAGACCTATCAACTTAAACAACCGCGCATATATAGAATTGATAGAGCGCTTTCGCCTGTTAGCTATTTTCTCAGGGGATATATTTCGGTAAAAATCTCGCAATAAAGCATAATCGTCTTCTTGTGTCCAACGCGTTCCATTATTTGAAAGGTCCTTCTGCTCTAAAGCAATATTATCTTTAGGAGGCATGAATGTACGGAATGATTCTTCTTTTTGTTCTTTTTCTGCGGCTTCCTGACGAGAAATCCAACCGCTTTGGAACGGATTAAGCACATTTAGGTAATTCTCCAACTGATAATAAACGCTACTCTCCAAACACTCCATTTCCGCAGCAATCTCTTTTGCCGTATAGCCTTGCTTGTAATAAAACATCAGTTGTGCGAGACGTTTTTGTCGCCAAGGTTTGCGGTATTCGGTAGTCGGAGTGGTTTGTTCTTCTACCGGGGCTTGGACGAAAGGATGTGACGATGGGAGGTCGGCTTCGGAGAGGATGTGGGATAAGTCAGGAGTATGAGGGATGTCCTCAATCGGGAAATGGGTGTAATAGACATAATAGCGGTCATGGGTGCTATCATAACGGACGGTAATGATTTCCTCCGTGTTGTCGGGATTGGGTGTGTTTTCCGCCGTGTCGTATGTGGTATAGTCAATATTATAAACCGTTCGTTCGCTACTGATATAGTTGCCGTTGGAGAAACGATAGTCTGTTTGTTCGATTAAGAGATAATCATCCAAAAGAAGGGCATAGTCGTTTGAAACGCCCTGTTTGGAGAGCATCGTTAGCCACTCGTTTTTGCTGATACGCGGCAAGCGAGTATATACCAGTTCTTCTATTTGGATGATATTAGGCATTTTCTGCAAGGCGTTTATTGTATTCTTCTTCAGAAATAATCGTTTCTATATTAGGATCTATGATACGAACCTCATCATAAGTCAGTTTATACAGGAGATAAACAAGGATGTCAATCTGGTTTTCTAAATTAGAAGTGTCGGCTCCTTGATTAACAATATTATTGACAATTTGTCCAATTTTCTCTAATATTAAATCTTTTGGATGAGACGGTAATGGTATTGCACCTATTTGATCACCATTTAAATCAAAATAATTACCACTTACTTTTGATGTAAAATAATTTAACTCAAACCAATAATTCATTAGTTTTGAATTAATGATTCCTAATATGGCATACTCATTGATTTTTTGCTTCGGCGATAAGTAATAAATTCTATCCAAGCATAGAGTCTTTGCTGGCTTAATAGTTGCAGTCAATGCTTTTACGGTTCTTGGGAGAATGATCATCGGCGATTTGAAAATACTAACATGAGCGATGTCTGTATCTACAGAAATGGTTCCATCTATACTATAGCGTTTTACAAATGCAGATTTCAATGCAGGGATACGCGGTTTATCAAAATCAACTAATGCATTTGCTAAACCTCGCGCAATTTCAAATTTTGAGGCTAAACTAACGCTATTTCTCTCTATGCTATCATTTACTCCGAATTGGCTTTTTGAACCGATTAAGAATCGATGTTTTGTATCTAAAGATATTTTATGCTGGCTTATATATATGTGTGGTCTGGCACATACAGAGGATATTTGCTCTAAGTTATCCAAACGCGTATAGACTATACAATGTTCCTCATTACTTACTGATTTTTCTACGCACGTAATACATGGGTACGTCATAGCTGATTGAAAAACAGATAACTGCGAAACGTCAAGAATGTATATAATCTTATTCTGAGTTGATAAGATAGTACGACATCCTACTCCGTAATCAGCATTAAAATATCTAAGAGGATTGATGTATGTATAGTGTCCGTTCGGCTTTAAGCAATAAATTGCTAATTCAGAAAATAATAAATATAAGTCATATTGCCCCGTAGCACTACTATATATTGCCTCATATGCAGTTTTATCTTTTGCGGAAAGGCTCGTTCTTCTTACATACGGCGGATTGCCGATGACTATATCGAAGCCATCGGTTATGCCGAACATCCAATCGGGGTCGAAAAATGGAGCGTGTTTGAGCTGGTCGTATGGATTCCAATCGGTAATCTGCTTGATAGCGGCATTAAAGCCAACCGGATTGCGTTTGTTTTGCTCTTTAGCTATCGCTTGCTGCAAGCCTTTGATCTCTGCATCAATCCTATCCCGATGTATCTTATTGATGTCTTTGCGTACAACTTGCGGTTGTGCTTCGTCAAACAGGCTGGCTTGCGTATCCACTATTTCTTCCACTATCTTTTCTCCTTCGTACAAATCACGTTCCGCATTCAAGTGATTGATACGCGCCTCGTACATCTGAATTTTGACGGGATCAGGTTGCGTCGTGGATTGGAGAATATAGTTTTGTATCTCCTCGCGTTTGAGCCGATCTTCCTCACGTTTCTTTAATTTGGTGGTCTGCGTACGTACAGAGAAATGCGATTTGCGGATAGCTAATAGGTCGTTTTTCAGTTTGATAAGAGTAGCATCTTGTGTCCAATCGTCATCTGCATAGTTGCGTATATCTGCACGCAAGAGCGAGTTAGCGGCTACGAACTTAGTCTCCAAGTTAGGCAAGGTATCTATGCCGTAGTTGTTATCCGGGTCGCTGTAGTTGATACGACTTTCGTCTTGCTCGCAGATAAGAGAGATAAAGAAACGCAGTTTACTGATGAGCATGGCAATCGGTTGAATATCCGAACCATAGATACAGTTATTGATAATCCGCAGTTTGGTCTGATACGGGTCGAACTCCGAATCCAGTTTGCGGGTGATATGTACCATCTGTTGGAGCATACCCATCGGGAAAGCACCCGAACCGCACGCGGGATCAAGAATCTTACATTCGTAGAGCGCATTTAGTGTTGCGGTACGTTGGTCTTCGGTTAGAGCAAAAGACTTGTCCTCATAACTGATAAGTGCGCGCCATGTATCTTCTTCAACGGATGGTACTTTGGTTTTGAGGTACGCAATAAGCGATTCGTTGACCATGTATTCCACAATAGGACGCGGCGTATAGAACGAACCGGTTGATTTACGTGCCGACTCTTTGGTCTCGGGGTTATATGCTGCCAAGAGGTTTTCAAAGACTTGACCTAATAACTCCGGATCAAGCGAAACCTCAACCTCGGAAGGTGTGTTCTCTTGTACGGTGAAGTTATAGAGTTTAAGCAAGTTAATAAGACCCATGACAGAGATGGTATCTGTTTTCTTCTGCCCTTTATCTTCTACCGTTACATTCTCCATGTGTTCTTCGGCGAAGAACAAGCGATTGGGTATGAACGCGCGGTATTTATAGTGTCCGTCCTGCTTAGAATCGCGCGAGGAGAAACCATCGAGGAACAAATCATTCTCTACTCCCAAATCGGATTTGGCATATTTGTCGAGACATTCAAACAGCCCGCAGTTCATAAACGGTACTTTGCGGAAGAGTTCAATCACTTCTTCGGGTTTGATCTTGAACCACGACGCTTTGTTGCTATCCCGGAAAAGTGTCTTGACACCAAAGCTGGTACTCTTGCCTTGGAACGGTTCCGACATAAAGCGGCGTTGTCAATCTCGTTATTGAGGGTAGCAAAGAAGAGGTTTTGCAGGATTGCGTTGTAATACTTACCGTCTTTCTCGGACTGCGGATCAAAGTTCGCCAGAATCTTATTCAGTTCGGTCTCATCGAAGATTTCCGCAGGTACTAATTTCTTCTGCTTGATGAACCAGACAAACAAGAGACGTGTGATGAGACGAATGATCTTGATGGCTATGTCGTCGCGGTCATCCTTGCTGGTATTAACCAGATTGGGGAAGGTAACGCCGGTAGATGGTTCGACCGCCCAGAGATACCAATTGTATAGTTTGTTGTAGAACTCTTTGGTAAGTGCTTCGACAGAGAAACGGCTTTGCAGGTCTTCGACAGCAGATAGTTGTTTGTTCCCATCTTTGCGTGCTTGGATAGGTCCCATGTCAAAGAGGAACTTCTGTGGCGTAGTAAGCGAACCGCCTTCTCCAAGCAGATAGGAATGGCGACGAGGATTGGAATAGGTCTTTTCTACACGTCCTTTCTCATTCACTTCGGCTTCGATCTGGAGCAGAGACAAACGCCATTGTTTGCTACCTTCGGGCACAAAGACGACCAATGCCCTATTGGAAAGCGACTCTGAGAAAAGCAGTTTGAAAGCTTCTTTGGCAATACCGACACGTGCATCGTTGGTGGAAGTATGATGGATCTCATACACTTCCAAATCGAGCGAGTTATCATGTCCAAGCCGGAAACAATCTTGTGCAAACTGACTTTTTGTCGGCATATAGAGCGGTTCTATATCCTGACTAAAATCGTCCAAGAATGAACGCAGGAATTTCAAGAACGAAGCACGCTCGTAAGATTGATTGAGAGGGAATGTATTCATAGACCTAATTCTGTTTGCGGATGGGTAGTAATATTTTGTATTTCTTCGGCGGCGATGAGTATTTCTTCGCCACGCGAGATTGCATCATAGCGACGCAAGATATCTTGGATATATACCGAACTGATTTTCTTGGGTAGCGTTTGGAAATCAGCAGGTTTGAGTCGGTTTATCTCACGCAGATAGTAACCGGAAACGGCATCGTAATGGATAGCTTTCTCCAGATCTCGCAAGTATTCCTCGTCCAATACTTGCTTGCGTAGCATATCACGAATCTTCATCAAGGCATCGCGTTTGGTTTTCTCACTTTCTTCTTTGGTATCTCGCGCAAAGAGATCACGTTTCACCTCAGAGAACAAGTCAAAGAACTTAGACGAAAGCGGATAAGCCGGTTCAGCAGATTTGGCTTCGATGATAGCAAATGCTTCTTTGGGATCGAGCGTAACGATATTACGCGGATCGGCGGCGAACTTAAAGACAAAATCATCGTTCTTTTTAGCAAAAGCCAATACACCTGTTTCTCCAAAAGTAGTTAGGCGGCGTATCTTGCTGCGTAGCGGCAGTTCCAATGCGCGCTGCATATCTTCGGTATTGATGAGTTGATGCAGACGTGCGCGATAAGGTGTGTCCCATGACTCTTCTTCGCTGGCTTCGAAAAGGGCTTTGTAGGTCTTTTCAAAGTAGCTTTTGAGTTCTTCCTCTTTGGTCAGATAGCGCGTATCTTCACCCATGATAGCATGGATCATCGCCATCTTCATCGTGGAAATCTCACGCGTACGTGTCTCTTTCTCGCCAATAGAAGTCGGGAAATAATTGTAGATATAGAGCCGGTCAAACACTTTCTTGTTGATACGGTTGATACGTCCGACACGTTGGATTACGCGCGTGGGATTATAGGGAATATCGTAGTTAAAGATTGTACCTGCTCGGTGGAGGTTATAACCCTCTGAAATAGCATCAGTAGCCACTAATATCTGGTATTCATCTTCTTGTTCGGCAGGTTTGAGACCGGCATCAAAATTGTGCATGATGATGCTTTTGTTCTTAGGCGTGGCTTGCCCGGAGGTGTAAGCAAAGACCGGCAGACCGGCAGCCTCCAGTTTCTCACCCAGATAGCTAACCGTGTCTGCAAACTGTGAGAAGACCACAATCTTGCGTTTGGGGTCGTGCTTGCGTTGGTCACGCAAGATATCGATGAAAGTATCCAGCTTAGGATCATTATCTTCTGACACATCATTCCATTGATCCCGCAGGTCAGTAAGGATATCTATATCCGATTGGAGTGTTTCAAAGAACTCCGGTTTGAGGTAGTTGCACGGGATAGTGAACATACCTTTCTGCTGGAGATTATCAAGCATATCTTCCACTTCGGATGAGAACAACATCTGTTGTCCATCTTCGGTAGAGTTGTATAGTTCAGCCACATCGGGGATATTGCCTTTCTTATAAACCGGCACGCAATTGAGTTTCTGAATCCATCCCTGAATACGGAGGCAGTTATCCAACATCGTTTGGAGAGACATCTTGAAGGCATGTTGCGAGCTCTCGAAACGCCGCACAAGGAGCGTACGCATGAAGGATGCCAAGTTGCGTTGGGAGTTAAAGAACAGGTTCTCATCCATTCCGGCGTCGCGGATAATCTTCACTATGTCTGTGTAGTGCTCGCTCTTGTAGTAAGTCAAAGGTTGATAACGCGCAGCCGCAAAACGGTCTTTAGTGGTTTCTGTTTCTTCCTGTACATACTCCAAATCTTCGTTCTGATAATCATCCGCATTCTCGCGATCTTTCGGACTAGGACAGATACGTTTGAGCGTATAGCGATAGATGGATTCCAAGTCTCCCAAGTCGTACTCCTTTTCTTCGGGAGCGCTTACTTTAGGGAACTTGATTTGCTGAATCGCCAAGTCTTCATTATAGGCAGGAATCTTCTCCAAGTCGATACGCGAACGACGGATAACCAATGGCTCGATGATCTTACGGATGTTATTACCGATATTATTGAT
>ONQO01000038.1 GCA_900319995.1 uncultured Bacteroidales bacterium | reverse complement strand
CCTGCCAACTTGCGGGCATTAATCATCGGCTTGAGGGCTGACTTGTATTTATGCCAATGAGGATAGAAAACACAAGGTACACCAGGCATTCCCAACAAAAACGCATTAGCCTGAAGTAGTCGGTCTTTCAACTCTGGAGTCATGGATTTGCCGCGACCGCCGAACTCATTCTCATTGTCCGGACGCAAGAACCAATCGTGGCTTTCGATGAATGTCACGGCGTATTTTGCATATCCGCGGCCTAATAATCCGCTTCCCTGACATTTGCTGTAGTCGAAAGCCGCGATACCATCGAAAGCCTGCCATTTGGTCTGAAAATCCAATGCCATCAGATCGCGGTTGGATTGCTCGATTTCATAGATAATACGGTCATCTCCGTTGTAACTCTCCATGAAAGCAATCTCCGGACGGGAATGTTTGTTATAATTATAGTGATGCCAGTTATTGAACCCGTCGCCCTTGTCATAGCGGAAACCGTCGTAGTGCATCACATTGCGCATCCATTGCAGATAAGCGATAAACATCTTCTGAACATACACTTTGTCATGGCTCCAGTCACGCGCACCATCCCAGTTATCGCCATCATCTGCACTTCCGGTTGCCGTTCCGTAACAAGCGCCGGACTCGGGATTCAAATTCACTTCGTCATTCGAACAGATATAACTCGCGTCCGGATGGAACACGCCGTACTCGCCGAAATCCATCTCAGGAAAATCGCACCAACTGCTCCAACCCGCACAATGGTTAATCACAATGTCCGCCACCACTTTTGTGCCGGCTTTATGAAGGGCACTAATCAACGTCTCCAACTCTTCGCGCGTGCCCCAATTCGAATTCTGGTTGCTATATTGTTTCGGATGATAACCCGCGCCATCGCCATAAGCACTCGGCGGAAGCCATATATAGTCGAAATACTGTCCCAACTCCGCTGCCTGAGGCGTCAGAGTAGTCCATTTCGTATCGCCGTACTCGCTCACTCCGGGCGCATCTGCACGATACGACTCATTAAAAAACGCCTGCATCAACACCGCCTCGCATTGCGCAGGTACGGCGCCCATATAGATATCGGACAGATCTTCTCCGCTGCCGCAGTTGGAACCGTTCCCGATATAGAGCTCGTCCTGTTCCCACTTCAGCTTGATATAGAAATCATAACAGCCGCTCACGTTGGACACATAGTGATTGCCGCTACGGCTGAAACCGGACTCGGAATATTTGTTCAAATCCACTGCCCAAGCGGCTTTGTTCGTCGCGTCATACAACTGGAACTGGTCGCCTTTAGACACTTGAACATGAGCCAAATACTGCTGAAAGCCTTCAAACTCGCCGGCTGGAGAACCGACAAAATAAATCTTACCGTTCACCAGAATACCGTAACTCTGCGCCCAACTTAATGAAACGCATAGCAGCAAAAGCCATATGGTGCATATCTTTTTCAAAGTGTCCTTTCTATTTATTATCCGAAATCAGTTGCCCGTGCGCGTCATACACACGCTCGCCGCAACGGATATACAATTTGCCGCCTTCTATAAACTTGCTGCTCGGCAATTCGTTCCTTTGCACTTCCTCTATCCCTTCGCCGACCTCTTGATAGACAAAATAATAATCACCCTCTGCGCATTTGAAATAACCCGCAGGTATTGTCATGTCACGGTTTTTACCAAGACGTACAATCACCTTGCGATTATGACCTTGAACAGTTCCGCTATAGCCGCCTTGAACGTACGACTCGTCAAAAACAGCAGACTCCGAATGAATGCCCGCCTCCTTACGAATCTTGATAAAGGTATTTATCTCATCTTTGTATTTGTACCAATGAGGCCAGAATACGCAAGGCACTCCGGGCATACATAGAATATATGCATAGGCCTGCAACACGCGCGCTTTCGTCACGGCACTATTCAAATCACAATACTGACCGCCAAACTGATTATTGCCGTAACCGTCGCGCTCAAACGTGTCATGGTTGTCAACGAAGGTTACCGCATAACGCTCCAAACCCTGACCGCGGAACGAATTGCTGTTCTTCATCAACTTGCTGTAACTGCCGTTCACTATCGCCTTGTGCAATTCATATTTCTGTTGGAAATCGAAAATCATCGTGTTGTAGTTCGTTTCCTCCAAGTGTTGTTTCTGTCTGTCTATACCTTCCCACAACTCCGACACGGACAAATACGGCTGGCTCGCCTCGTTATACATACTCAGATAGCGACCATGAAAACCAAGCGTCATGTCATAACGGAAACCGTCGTACTTCATCGTGTCCAACATCCATTGCACATAGGCTTTCGACCAGTTCTGAACATACTCGTTCGTATGATCCAAATCACGGGCGCCATCAAAATTGCTTCCTGTATCTGCTGCTCCGCGCTCACTACTGCCGTAGCAGGTCGAACTCGGATTCGTAAAACCCTCATCGCCCTTGCAGATATGCGCCTGAGTCAACTGCCACTTGCCGTAACCTTTAAAATCGTCCTCAAAGAAATCACACCAGTTACTCTTGTTGCCGCGATGATTAATCACTATGTCGCCTAACACTTTGGTATGTCCCGCATGAAGAGCCGCTATCAACTCCACTAGTCTCGCACGAGTACCCCAGTCGCTTTCTTGATTACTCAACTGCTTGTGAGAATAACCCACGCCGCCACCTTTTGCACTCGGCGGAAACCACACCAAATCAAAATTCGCATTGATTGCCGCAGTATCTTTCAGTAAATCAATCCATTTCGTTCGACCGTATTTCGTTTCTTTGTAACTGTCCCAATAAAAAACTTGCAGCATGACATCCTCACACTCCGCCGGCACACCTATGTTTTCGGCATGAACTCTCATCGCGCCTGCATATACAAGCATAGGTAGAAGGTATAGAATAATTCGTTTCATAACTTTCAAAATATGGATTTGATGTGTCTATTCAGGTGTTCATTTTATATTGACCTATGTGTCAATTCTGGTGTTCTTTTTTTATATTAACCAATGTGTGTCAATTCTGGTATTCTTTTTTTGTATTAACCGATGTGTTAATTCTGACTTTTCTTTTTTGTATTAACCGATATGTTAATTCTGACTTTTCTTTTTTATATTAACCGATGTGTTAATTCTGGTGTTATAACTATTCAGGTATAGTCTTGACTGCTATTATCCTAAATCGCCTGCAAATTTACTACTTTTTTTTCGAATACGCAAGCACGTGTGTATTTTTTTGATAAAAAACTCTATTTTTATTTAAAATCTTCATCTATTTAAAATCTCCTTCCCTCACCTCCTTCCCTCTCATCCTTCCCTCATTTCCTCCTTCCCTCACCTCTTTCCCTCTCATCTTTCCCTCTCATCCTTCCCTCTCATCCCACGATGTTCTGTGTTCGCGCCTTCCGTGCGCGAAAAATATTTTTGGATCTTTTTTGATAATTTTGGACTAACCAACAAAAATAAGCGTCGTCCATTATGCCGGATGTCATCCGGCTTCTCTCCTATTTTTGATTTCCGTTAACATTTCGTTACCTTTGTTAACTTTGTGAATCAAACCATCTCCGCCGCATTTTGCTTCCCCATAACATTCGTTTAATTCGCGTAATTCGCCGTTTTTTTAGAGAACACTACTTCTCTTTGGCCATTTTTCTATTCTTTTAACAATCACTTTTCCTCTGCACATCCCTTTCGTACTCTCTCTGCCCTCACTTTTCATCCCTTTCGCACTCTCTCCGCCTTCGCTTTTCATTCCCTTCGCATTTTCCTTACCTTCTTCTTCCTCACTTTGCACCTGAAAAGTAACTGTCAGACCAGCGTAATCCAGCTTATACTCACGTTCCGGATCATTTTGGTAACCGGGCCGAGGATCCTGACGCAGTATATACTCTATATCATCCTTTAAACGACGCAACATCGAGAAATTCCCGCGTGATTCCCGCGTGATTCCCGCGTGATTGCCGCGTGATTCGTATAACGTGATGCTGCCATCAGCGGAATCTGAATCATCCACAAGAGACCAATCAACTGCCAACTCTCTATCCTTCGTCTCTTCCGCAAAACCATTCCTCGCATCCGGATGACTATCGCTAAAACTCAAATAAGGCTTTATATCGTATATCGGCGTCCCATCCAACACATCTGCTCCGCTAACGATTAACTCCATCCGCCCGCTCTCATGGGAAATAATGTCCAAATCGGTATCTGCAACGCCAAATTCATGATTCGTTATTTGCAATTCTCCATTTATGCATATGCCTACAAGCCGAACACTACTCAGACCTATCGGATTAGGCCGGAACGGACTCCGCGTAGCAAAAACGCCCATTCTTTTATTCCCTCCTAACCTCGGCGGCCGAACCGTCGGAGACCATAACTGTCCAACAGCAAGCCCTGCTTGCGCTCCAATAACCTTAGCAGTCTTACTGTCGCTTTGCGACTGCCTTTCAGAAGTAGCCGATCGCGAAGCACTAAAGCCCCAAACCAACCATAAATGGCTATAACCCTCTATTCCTCGCAGAGCTTCTGCCACACAATATTCCGGCTCGAATACGATCCTCGTCAGGATGGGACTTTCTTCTCTACTCTGACGAGGTATTCCGAACTTGTCTGTGTGCCCGTTTCGGGCGTAAGCAATCACTTTTAGTGTCTGTTCCATCTTTTCTTTCTTTTCCGGTTTCGTTTTCTTTATCCGTTCATAGACATCGACCATATATGGGCGATCAAAAACGTTGCAAAATTACTACTTTTCCATCAAAAAAGCAAGAAAAACACCAGAAAATGCAAAAAAAATGCAAAAAAATTTGCTCATGTCAAAAAAATGTAGTACCTTTGCACCCGCTTTTTAATCGGTAGCACTTGTGCTGAGAAAAAATCGGTTAGAAAAACTGCTTTCGTTCAGGACGTCAGTTTTCAAATGTCCAATAACAAATGACAAATGACAAATGCGCGAAGCGCTCGGTGCCATAGCTCAGTTGGTAGAGCAAAGGACTGAAAATCCTTGTGTCCCTAGTTCGATTCTCGGTGGCACCACAAGGGCAGGCTATAACAAGCCTGCCCTTGATTATTATGAAAACATTGGCACTTATTTGGCACCATCAGTTTTTCATTTCCACAACTTTGCAAGTTTTGTGATTTCTCGCGGATTGATAGCAAACTCCTTGTAGCCGTCACGGGTACAAGAGAGCATAGAATGTGCCACTTCTGTCATGTTGTTGGCTAAGCCGCAAAGACGCATAAGCGGATAGAAGAGGAAGAATATATATTGCATCTTCTGCAGTCGTATTTGTCCTTTAGCCCAACGCATAAGAGCCGGACGATAAGCAAAAGCATGCTTGAATCCTTGCGCTTGAATATAGTTCTCTGTTGCTCCTTTGATCGGCATCCACCATTGTTTTCCTTTGGGATTTGTTCCTGCCCCGGATAGATAAATATAGGTCATCTTTTCCTTGTTGGGCATGATATCTGCAAAATGGGTTGGTATGTCGTAAGAAATGCGGCGATAGACTTCTTCCGGAGTTCCTATAGATGTTACTCCGGCTATAAAATAAACCGCGTCGTAGCCTTCAAAATGCGGATCTCCTGCTTGAAGATCCATAAAGTCAGGGATAATATATTCTTCTAGTTTGGCTTTCTCTTCTTCTGTCAACGGATACTGGTTAATTTGTACTGGTCGGCGACCGACTGACAGCACTTTCTCTACTTGCGGCGTGCGTAACATTTCAAGCATCACACCTTCGCCCACATAACCTGTGGCACCTGTAATAATGATTTTCATATTCGTTGACGTTTAATCGTTTGGCTATTTACTTCGGAGACATTTCGATATCTTGAAACGGATAACTATCTGTTCCTTCATTACGTTCAGAACGATAGCAGAATTCTCATTCTTCCGATGTGGATTCTCCTTTTTTCTGCGCCTCTTCAAACTTGGCTTTCATAGTTGGATTGCCGTACGTAAGCCGCTTAATAGTAACCTCTTGCAGTTTCTTGTCTGCGGAGTTGAGGTTGTCACCGGATTTGATTAGGTTCTCTCGCACCTTGGTCAAATGGGCGATTGTCTTGTCTATCTCATCTATAGCACCTTGGAATCGTTCGTTTGCCAAACGGACATTTCGTGTGAAACCATCCTTAAACGTCATCAGTTTCTCTTCGAAATTAGTCACATCAATCTGTTGCGCCTTGACGAGTGCCAACTCGCGTTTGGCTTCAAGACTCTTGCGACTTGTTTGGCATAGTAGCGTGATGAGCGGCACAAAGAACTGGGGACGTATAATGTACATCTTCTCATAGCGATAGTTGACATCCACTATTCCTCCATTGTATAGCTCGCTATCCGGTTCAAGCATCGATACGAGCACAGCGAACTCACAGTTCTTTTTCTTTCTGTCGGCATCCAGTTTGGCGAGAAAATCTTCATTCTTGTGCTTGGTTGCTGTCTCGTCGTTCTCGTTCTTCATTTCGAACATAATGGATATATACTCCACCCCGTCTTCAGATTTATCGCGAAAGACGAAATCGCCTTTAGTTCCTTCCACCACTTCGTTGTCCTTCTCGAAATACGCATTAGGCATTAGAGGGCGTAGATACTGATTGAACTGTGTGGAGCAATGGATTTCCAAAGTCTCGCCAACCATTTTTGTGGACATACGCATCTTGAAGTCTTTATAGTAATCAATCTGCTCTTGTGCAGCTTTCAGTTTCTCGTCCATTTGGCTGCGCACAGAAGCCAGTTCCTGTTCCTTTTTCGAATAAGCTTCCATCGCCTTCTGACGCACCTCCAATACTGCCAATTGTTTCTGTTGTTCCGCCTGCTGCAACTGTGCCTGCGCAGCCTGCAGTTCCCGTTCTTTGGTTGCCAATTGGCTGTTAAACTGCTGTTCACGACGCAACTGTTCTGCCTGTTGACGGGCAGATTCCGCCTGCATTCGCGCCGCCTCTGCCTGTTTTTCAGCCATCAGACGTGCCTGCTGTGTCTGCTCCAACTCATGAATACGTCGAGACAATTCTGTCTCAAACTCAGCGTTCTTTACCTGCCCGAGCAGAGCAGCATAATCGTTCTCATCCACATTGAATACTTTTCCGCAATGAGGGCATTTCAGTTCTTTCATTGTATTACAAACTCTCTTTTAAAATGTCATTAATGTCCGCAGGAGTCAAATCCATATAACCGGCTGGGAACAGATTCGTCGTCATTCTTAAGATAGTCCAAAGACTCTTCACCAAAGTAGAGTCAGGCGGTCATGGTATTTGAATTTGCCTTGCTTATTGATAGTTGTTATTTCTATCTGTTCTATCTGTTCTATCTGTTCTATTTACTCTCGTTTGTTACTTTATCCACTGCGCGAAGAATGGGATCGATGGAGGGAGCTTCGCCAACTGCCTCAATCATCCATTGCTTGGGAGTAAGCCTTCCAAGGCGGTATATGCGCATATATTCAGCGGCAAAATCCAATTGTGACTTACATTGCGCAAGATGTTCCTCCAACTGGAACTGCACAATATGTCCGAGGGGATAGTTTGGCAAATACATAGGCGAATTGACCATGTGGCTGTATATGCCCAGCAATATACAATCATGTTCTCCCAAAACAGGCTCATAGTATCTGTTCCATATCTCTTTGGCAATTTGCATAGTTGCTTCGCATAGTTGTTGGGGAGTGGCTTCCGGATGCGCGTAAATCCACTGCCACATCTGCATGTCAACCAAGCTGACTCCCATAATCTCATACATGGACCAAAAGGCATCGAAGACTTCGTCTTTCGACATTTGTGATTTGAGATTGGTGACTTGTGATTGGGGCAATAACTGCAAGTCGCGTTGCTGCCAGAGAAAAGCAGACGCTTCAGTATAGGCGGTATTGGGGACGCCGGAAAGCATGTAATAATCAATAAAATACATATCCAACACTTCCTCCACACAATGTCCGAACTCATGCACGGCAATGTTATAACCTTTGTAATCCATTCCAGCCTCTCCTATTCGCGTGCGGAGACGCGCATCTTCCTTGCGTCCTCTACAAGGCCATGCATGACCGGAACCTCTTGCCGGTTCAACTACTATATTATGCGCTATACGCCGGGCATCCTCAGAATAGAATCCCATGGTAGTCAACAATCTGGACATATCCGCGGCAAAGGCGTTGGCATCGGGATAAAGTTTCCTTGTCTGTGCTGTCAGTTCATCCTCGTTCAGCATAGCACGTGCTTTGAAACCATCATACCAAATATCATACGGGCGAAGGTCACGTCCGAGTTTTTCGCGGATGACAGAAGCCACTTGTTTGACCTGTTCCGAACTAATCAGGGCCCGGAAGAGACTATCCAGTTCTGCCGCAGGCATCTCCATATCTTCCTCGAAATTGCGGATAATAGCTGTAGGCGCAGTGGGGCAGTACTTATCCTGCTCAAAGAACGCATGCGCAATGTCAAGTATACGTTCATAGCGTGTAAAATCATACGCTGTTTGTTCATTTATCCCGTTGTGTTGCAATGTATTACTATAGGGACACCAAATATATTCCCCGTTATTGACCGTCTGAGCAGGGATAGATTGATCCACTATACGCTGCATAACCTGATAAATCATCTCCTGTTTCTCCTGTCCGTTTTCCGCGCTGTAGAGCGCTTTGAGTTCATCGCGCAGATTCCAATGACTGAGCAATACTTTGTCTTCGGACCATAGTTGGCGGCCATCCTCTGTACGGAGGTTGCCCATATAAATATTATAATCGGCAATATAGTTCTCCGCATCCGCGAAGGCTTGCGCCAGACGTGTCTGAACAGATGCAGGAACACGTTTTGTAAACACGTCTCCCATGCGCGCATACGCCCACTGCTGACGTGACCATCCGGTTCCAAGCGTATTCTTCTCTTCCAGAGTATAGTGAGGGAAATTAAGGATAGTAACGAACGCCAGTTTATTGTCAAACATGTCATCCGAGAAATGCGCTAACGGGCTATAACCGGACACTATCCAATCAGGAGTCAACGGTTCGGAGGCGTTTGTCAACTGGGTTGGTCGCAACAATTCAACAGTAAGCATATCTGCTGACTGGAAACAGTTTTCGAGAATACGGCTGAGCGACTCGAAAAGTGCTACCTTTTCGCTTTCATTAGCACAGGTATGGTCTTTTACCAATTGTTCAAATTGCTCATTACTGCCGTCTTGCGGTGTCCATAGAGCCTGCGCCTGTCTCACGCCAAGGGGTTGGTCAGAATAAAGAGTATTCATCATTTGTTGATTCGTGTGCGTGCATGCGCATAGCAAAACTGCTGCCATGCAAAAAGAAGGAATAAAAGATTTCATAGAAACGGGTTCTTTAGGGCACTTCTAAAAATTCCACGTTTTTAGTTTTACCCATTTAAATTAAACATTTGGCACTTTTATTTTTTGAGGTGCCCTTTATAATAATACTATCTCTACCCGCCTGTTCATCTGGCGGTGTTCTTCCGAGTCATTGGGTACAATCGGATCTCTTTCTCCTCGTCCATCCACTTCAATACGTTCGGGTGCTATACCACGTTCCACCATTTGCTGTTTAACGGCAGTACAACGTCCTTCCGAGAGCACTTGGTTGGAACGATCCGAGCCTATATTATCCGTATGCCCGACAATACGAATCCTTTGGTTCGGCCGTATTTGCAGGAACTGGTACAATTCCTGCAACGCAGGTTCGGAAGTAGCCAGAATGTGTGTTTTGCCTGTTGCAAAATAAATCTTATGAAGAACAAAAGATTTGATTTCTTTTGGTGACATAATCACACCGGGATAAGAGGAGTAATCGCTAATGGTGTCGTTAAACGGGTAGTAGTCAGGAGAGGTGGCTTCAATGGTATAATAGGGCACACGGTCATCCAATAATACAGCCAAGAGTGTATGTATAGAATCGGAAGTAGTCTGCATTATTTTATGCCCCTCCGGATGCCGAACAATAATATTCGCAGATACCGGACGCGAAGTTAGCGAATCAGTAACCGTGAACGTGAGTCTTGTTTCTGGATAGAGGAAAAGACGAATGGTATCCTCATCTTCCTGGTGTTTGAATACAACTGTGTCCGAATGAAACCATCCCGTTTTCGCAGCAACCGCCCAATATGTACCAAACGGCAAACCTCTTGAGATGCGTGCGCGTTTGGAATCAGTGTCTTTGCTTACTTTAGGTCTTTTATTGGGATAAGCATGTATGTCCTGCACTATGACATGCGATGCAGGCAGTATGTCTCCTGTCTGCTTGTTATAGGTATAGACATACAATAGAGGTTTACCATCTTTTATACGTTTGCGTTTAGCCGCTTTGGCTTTGGCCGCTTTTTTCTTTGCCGCCTTGCGTTTTGCAGCCTCACGCTTGCGCATTTGTATTTCTTTGGCTTTAGCCCTTTTCTGCGCAGGGGTCATGGCATAGCAAAAATTATCGCCGAGAGCGAAAGCCATAAAAAGTGACAATATGATTAAGCGCAACCTCATTACTATTGTTTTCCAATCAACAGGAGGATAGTCCCGGGACTATCCTCCTGTCGTGGTCCCACTTGGGCTTGAACCAAGGACCCCCTGATTATGAGTCAGGTGCTACTAACCAACTGAGCTATGGGACCCGCGCGATTTTGTCTCGCGCCTACCCTATGCGGGCATCTTTATTTACCTTGACGTGCGTTATTGTATATTACAAGACCCTCGTCTTTGGTAATACGCATTTCTTGTTCTGTCAACTCTGGGATGACAAGGTTAATACCCGGTCTGAGCGCATTCGGGTTCTTAATCTTATCCATGTTAGCGACATAGATGTAAACCCAGCAATACGTGTTGTCATAATACTGACGTGCAAGTTTAGCGAGAGTGGTTGATTTACCAGTAGTTACGGTCTCGTTAGTACGTTGCTGATATACATTCACCTTCTCTTTTCTTGCGCTTTCAGAGAGCGGGATTGTTCTTACCGGCTGATCATTTTCGAAGTCATAATCTTCATCAGCAGCTCCAATCGGACGGCTTGCCTGCTGGTCATCCAGATTTTGTCTCATGCGGTCGAAAGTCTCCTTGTCAACCAGACGAATGGAAGCACGTCTGTTCGGGCTATAAGAAGCGGTGCTACGGCGACCGATAACTTTGCCTCTACCCATTCCGTACAAGTGATCTGTAGGAATAGCGTGCTCAGCGATCAACTCATCCACCACATTAGCGGCACGTTTGTCACCCAACGCATAGTTGAGTTTGTCCGAACCTGTATTGTCACAATAACCGGTTACGACAGCGTAGAGAGAGCTATCCTCCTGCAAGCGCTCAGCAACCTGTTGGATGGTGATCAAGCCTTCGTCATTGATAATTGCCTTGTTATTATCGAAGTAAACGTAATAATATTGCTCAAGTTCTTTCGCTGTTTCAATATGCTCGAAGGTATTGGTCTGTGTTTCGCGAATAATAACGGTGTCACGATAATAGATAATTGTGTCGTGGCACATGCCTCCGCCTAATCCGATCGCAGCCAAAGCATCGGCACTTGCAGAATCGCCTGCCAAAGCGTCCGCCAACTTCTTCATTGCTTTCTCCTCCGGCTGGTTCTGTCCGAGGTGAGCAATGTTACGTTCGTGCGTGTACTTACGCGGTTGAATCTTATAACGTAAGTTGAGCGTTATATCCAACAAACCATCATTGTTTTTCGATGCGTGCGAAGAGAGACCTTTGTTGGCACCACGTCCGTCAAAATAGTCACGGGTAAAATAACTATACACCGCACGTATACCCACAGCAAGCGAACGGTTGATATTGAAATCCACGTTCACACCCAACTGCATGTACGGCATAAAATTATAGGTCGTATCATATTCCGGAGTTTGATAATCTCCATCTCTATTCCTATAATCCAAGGTATGACCACGCTGGTGGGTCGGGTTGACATCCACTCCTTTCTTCGCATCGTAGTAGTAGTCATCAAGATAGAACTTGTTACGTTTGTACCAAGCGCCACCACCACCGATGAGAGGCTGCACGGAGACAATCTTTCTCTCCATATGCGGGAACATGAGGTTGGCGATATCAAACATAAGGTAAACGCCGGCCTTATGCAAATAACCATTCAAAAGGGTATCTGCGTGTCCTGTATTACCGGAAACATTATACCACGAGAACATATACTCGAGTCCCATGCCCCAAACCGGAGTAAACGCATACTCGAGGTCCAAACCGGCGGAAGGAAGACCAATACTGTACTTCTGCTCCGAAGTAAAGTCACCATCGACCGTACTGAAACCGAGATGTCCGATAAGAGACCAGTGTGAGACTTCCGGCGCGATGGACGCATTTTGCTCCAAGTCATAAGGGTGTGCGCCTAACGAATCATCATTACTACTACTATCCGTTTGCGTGGAATCATTCACCGCCGTTTCTTCATTGTTTTCCGGCCATTCTTCCTCCGCTGCTTCCTGCGCTACAATACTTAACGAAAAGCACATTAAAGCCGCTATCAGTAAACCTTTCTTCATGTTGAAAAGAGATTATTTGTTTACAAAATTCACAATTCGGCTGCAAAGGTACTACTTTTTTTTGACATACGCAAATATTTTCGCAAAAAAAAATATTTTTTATAATCAGTATTGCATATATAGATTTTTTTTTGTACCTTTGCAAGCGATTTTGAGAAGTGTGGATTGAGATTTTAGTCAAATGAGAATGGAGGACGGAAAAAGGAGTATTTTCCTGAACTGAGAGGAGCATGACATAAGCCGAATCACGCGGGAATCACGCGGGAATCACGCGGAAATCACCCGTTTTGGATGGGAATTATGGAGAATGGAGAATGGAGAATGGAGAATTGAGAGTTTAATAATTAAATATATATAGGAATATGGACATTTTAAATCAAATGATTGCGCGCGCGAAGGCAAATCCGCAGCGCATTGTATTGCCGGAAGGTGACGAACCTCGTACGTTGGAAGCTGCAAACATTTTGTTGAAGGACAAGATTGCGCAGCTTATTTTGATTGGTGACCCTGAGAAAATCAAGGGCATGGCTGCGGAGAAAGGCTATGAGCATATCTGCGAGGCCAAGATTGTTGATCCGATTCACGATCCGAAGATGCCGGAGTACGCTAAACTGCTGTTTGAGTTGCGTAAGGCAAAAGGCATGACGGAAGAAGAGGCTGCGAAGAAAGCACAAGATCCGTTGTATTTAGGTTGTTTGATGATCAAGGCAGGTGACGCGGATGGTGAGCTCGCAGGTGCACGCGGAACGACGGCAGATACTATTCGTCCTGCATTCCAGATATTGAAGACCAAACCGGGTTGCTCTATTGTGAGCGGCGCATTTCTGATGTTCACGCCGGCTAAACATTTAGGCGAGAACGGTTTCCTGCTGTTTGCAGACTGCGCAGTTAACCCAAATCCGGATGCAAAACAGTTGGCAGAGATCGCTATCTCGACGGCAGAGACCGCACGCGCTATCGCAGGCATCGAGCCGCGAGTAGCTATGCTGAGTTTCTCGACGAAGGGTAGCGCTAAACATGAGTTGGTTGATAAAGTACAGGAGGCGACAAAACTGGCCAAAGAGATGGCTCCTGAGTTGGCACTCGACGGCGAGTTGCAGGCAGATGCTGCGTTGGTAGAGAGCGTGGCGAAGACCAAAGCACCGGGCAGCAATGTGGCAGGCAAGGCTAATGTGCTGGTATTCCCGGATCTGCAGGCAGGTAACATCGGCTACAAGTTGGTTGAGCGTTTCAGCGGCGCAGATGCTGTTGGTCCGATCTTGCAGGGTATTGCTGCTCCGGTAAATGACCTGAGCCGCGGATGCAAAGTACAGGACATCGTGCAAATGGTGGTTATTACCGCTAATCAGGCGATAAAATAAAACACCTCTCCCCGACCCTCTCCCAAGGAGAGGGAGAGGGTATCCGCCAATATTGGCGGATACATAAAAGGGTACATGAAAAATAAACGCCGGATGACATCCGGCACAAGGGACATAGACATTTAACAAACAAATTTGATATTTATGAAGATATTAGTATTGAACTGCGGAAGTAGCAGTATTAAGTATAAGCTCTTTGAGATGGAGAGCAAGGAAGTGATGGCACAAGGCGGGATCGAGAAAATCGGTTTGCCGGATTCGTTCCTGCAAGTAAAACTGCCGAACGGAGAGAAAGTGAAATTCGAGAAACCGATGCCGGAACATACCGTTGGTATCGAGTTGATTCTTGAGAAGCTTGTTGATCCGGAGATCGGTTGCATCAAAGACCTCAAAGAAATTAACGCTGTGGGACACCGTGTAGTCCACGGCGGCGAGAAATTCAACAAGTCGGTACTCATTACGCCTGAAGTGAAGGCACAGATCATCGAGTGCATCGATTTAGCTCCGCTGCATAACCCTGCAAACCTGAAGGGTATTGATGCGATTGAGAAGATTCTGCCGGGCGTACCGCAGGTAGCTGTATTCGATACCGCTTTCCACCAGACGATGCCGGACTACGCGTACATGTACGCTATTCCTTATGAGTTGTATGAAAAATACGCGATCCGTCGTTACGGTTTCCACGGCACGAGCCACCGTTACGTGAGCGCGCGCGTATGCGATTATTTAGGTGTAGATCCGAAAGGCAAGAAGATCGTGACCGCCCATATCGGCGGCGGCGGAAGCTGCACGGCTGTGATGGACGGCAAGAGTGTCGATACGAGTATGGGTCTGACGCCGGTAGAGGGACTGGTGATGGGAACCCGCGCAGGCGATTTGGACCTCGGAGCAGCTACTTTCATCATGGACAAAGAGCATCTGGATACAGCAGCCTTCAATAACTTGGTAAACAAGAAATCCGGTCTGCTTGGCATCTCGGGTGTTTCGAGCGACTGCCGCGACATCGAAGCTGCTATCAATCAGGGCAACAAACGTGCTGATTTAGCGCGTAAGATGTTCATCTATCGTCTGAAGAAATATATCGGCGCTTATGCTGCTGCGATGAACGGAATTGATATTCTCGTGTTTACCGCAGGAATCGGCGAGAACGATCCGTATATCCGTGCAGAGGTGAGTGAGGAACGCATCATTTCGAAGCCGAGCAGCAAAGTGACAGTTGTTCTCGTTCCGACGGATGAGGAGTTGATGATCGCAAGCGATACGGAAGCACTCATTTAAGACCTCTCCCCGACCCTCTCCCAAGGAGAGGGAGAGGGGATTGAGATCACGAGGTTACGAGATTTCGAAAGAAAAAATACCATAAAGAAAGACACAAGCAAGATATGATCAATAAACCGATTATTTACCAATTATTCCCGCGCTTATTTGCGAATTACAACGAGACTCGCAAGCGTTACGGGACCAAAGAGGAGAACGGTTGCGGAAGATTTGTTGACATAAACGAGCGTGCGCTCAAGTCCATCTCGGATTTGGGTGCGACGCACGTGTGGTACACAGGAGTCATCCGTCACGCAACAGCCGAATACAATCATCCAGCCATCACCAAAGGCCTGGCGGGTTCTCCTTATGCGATTACGGATTATTACGATGTAGATCCTGATTTGGCCAAGAACCCCAAAAAGCGCATGGAAGAATTTGAGGCATTAGTTGCGCGTACCCACGAAGCCGGTTTAGGAGTGCTGATTGATTTTGTTCCTAACCATGTGAGCCGTGAATACAAGAGTCTCTGCAAGCCTGCCGGTGTAGAAGATTTGGGCGAGAAAGACCATCCCGAATGGGCATTTTCTCCGTTGAACAACTTCTACTATCTGCCTGGCGAGAAGTTCACGATGGACATGGATTTGCAGGGTTACGAGGAGTACCCTGCAAAAGTGACAGGCAACGACTGTTTTACCAGCCACCCAAGCACGAACGACTGGTATGAGACGGTCAAACTGAACTACGGTGTTTTTTATCAAGGTGGTCGCGAGAAGCAATTCGACCCAATGCCGAACACTTGGAAGAAAATGCTTGATATTCTGCTATTTTGGGCAGGCAAAGGGATAGACGGCGTACGCGTTGACATGGCAGAGATGGTGCCTGTGGAGTTCTTCGCATGGGCGATTGCGCAAGTAAGAAAGAAGCACAAGAAGTTCCTATTCATTGGCGAATGCTACGATCCGAGCCAGTATGATGCCTATATATCGGCCGGTTTCGACTACTTGTACGACAAAGTGGGGATGTACGAATATCTGCGCGGCGTGACGAGCAAAGGTTGGCCGACCGAGGGCATCACCTCCCAATGGATGCAACACGGCGACGAGCGCATCAAGCATATGCTGTATTTCCTTGAGAACCATGACGAGCAACGCATAGCGAGCGGATTCTTCTGCGGCAGCGGTCGTTGCGCCGAACCGGCGATGATAGTAGCCGCGACGCTGAATCAATGTCCTGTGATGATTTATTCGGGTCAGGAATTAGGCGAACGCGGCATGGATATGGAAGGGTTCAGCGGAATAGACGGTCGCACGAGTATTTTCGACTATTGGGGACTAAAAAGCCTTCAGGCATGGGCAAACAAGGGTAAGTTTGATGGTGCCAAGTTGAATGATGCGCAACATGAGTTACGCGATTTCTACCAGTGTTTGCTGACTTTTGCACGCAGCAGCAAGGCTATACAAAAGGGTCAGATGTACGACATCACATATGCACAGGGCGAAGGATTTGACAAACGGCAGCACTATGCTTTTTTGAGGCACATCAAAGGCGAGACGCTTCTGGTTGTAGTCAATTTTCACGACCGCGAGCAGCATATCCAGGTACGCATTCCGAACGATGCGTTTGTTTACTTAGGATTGGAAGGCAAAGCATCCGCCCAAGCGACAGATGCTCTGACAGGAAGCAAAAAAACTATTTCGTTTGTGCCGGACGGATGTACGGAAATTACCTTACAGGCCTGGAAAGGAGTAATACTCAAAATCAGGTAAAGGCCTGATTTTGAGTATTTAGATTTGTAAGTTCTCTGCCACGAAGGCGCAATAAACTTTTTGAAATTTGTTATTTTGGAAACATTTAAGGACATCATGCGATTAGTGAGATGGAGCAATTTGCTCTTTCTCGGAGTATTGGTATGGCTAATGGAGAAATGGGTAGCTGTACCCATATTAGACAAGGCGAGATTTGGCGAACAACTTCCGTGGTACGTGTTGGTTCTTATGGGAACAGCGATCGTGCTGATAGCCGCCGGAGGGTACGTCATCAACGATTATTTCGATGTAAAGATTGACCGCATCAACCGGCCGGACGAGGTGATTGTGACCCGTAGTATAAGCAAGCCGTCGGCGATGCGTTTGAGTCTATGGCTCAGCGGTATCGGTTTAGTTTGCGGCATTGTGAGCGCTGTGCTATTGCGCAGCATGACGCTCGGCATCGTGTATGTCGTTGTTCCCGGGTTGCTGTGGTTCTATTCCAGCAGTTACAAGCGGCTGCTTATCATTGGTAATATAACGATAGCGTTATTGGCAGGATTAACACCGATGATGGTAGCGATGGCTAATGCAGCCATATTGCAGTTGCGTTACTCTGATTTTCTGGCCTATACGCCGGTGAACAGCATTTATACGTGGTTAGGCGGTTTTGCGTTGTTTGCATTTCTGCTGACATGGATTCGTGAGATTGTGAAGGATTTGCAGGATCAGATGGGCGACCGTGAATTGGAATGTCATTCGATGCCAGTCGTATGGGGAGAGCGATGGACGAAAGTGTTTGTAACAGTGCTCGTCGTGCTGACAGTGGCCATCATCGGGCATCTATGGTACCATGTACTACCCTTCCCAACCGCATGGAACAGCCTCAGCACAAGGTATATTGCGTTAGGTGTGGTTATTCCTCTGCTGAGTTCGCTGTGGCTGCTGTGGGCAGCCAAAATACCAAGCGACTACAAAACGTGCCAGCAGGTTATCAAACTGACGATGTTCTTAGGAATGCTGTATTGCATATGCATCGTACGGGGATTGGTGTAAGGGGTAACCAATGCCCTGCATCCAATGCAGGAAAAACAAACGAAGAGTTATTAGAAACAATCAAAGGCAGCGGAAAGGCTGCCTTTGATTGTTATTCTGCCCTGAGAAGGGCTGTCGATTGTGACTAATCACCGCCTTCATTATCAATAGGATCGGTGTTAATTTTAAGAGTATTGCTTCCTGCCATAATCGTGGAACCGCCTATTAACAGCGTTTCCTCTACGTTCGGCTGAATATAATTCTTTTTCACTGCCGCAAGGGCGCGATTATTTTCAATTTTCATAATGATTCCTTTTTTTTCGGTATTTCGTGTTATCGGGTTACCGTAATCCGGGAATACCAACATTCGACATCTTATTTTACCAGACGACCTGTTGCGTCATAGAGATTCTCGCCGCGGCGGATGAATAGTTCTCCGTCAATCATCATCTTAACCGGCGCATCGGAAGCGTTAATAGCATCGATGTCGGTAGCAACGTTTGACTGCGTCGGCATAGCGCGTACCCGGTGTTTGGGCAACCCTGCAGGTGCGCCGCCGTCAGGAATCTCGTTCAACTTAATGTATGCACGATTAGCAGCGAGGTGATTGTTCGATCCAATAGGACGGAGTTCATTATTCTTCAACATATATGTTGCACCTGCGTTTGATAGAGCGGTTGCATCCATGTATACCAACGTCCCATAGAGACCGTTGTTCGAGCCCGCCACTTCCGTGCTACCGTCAAGGACAGCTTCAAGTTTGTCGGATTCGGCATAGATGATAAAAGGTTTACCCGCAGCAAACGGAGCGTCTTCACGAACGAGATATGCGAAGTTTTCATCCTTGCCTGCGAATGACCAGAGGGATGCGCCGCGTATTTGTTTCATCTCACGGTTATAGCAGACAGTGTAGTAATTATCGGCAGTCAGACCCGTGCGGACATCCTCAAAGGGCAGCATGGTCTCTGCACTCAAACATATTTGTTGTGTTGCAGGGAAATAGGTGATTGTAACGTCTTGAGTACTTTCGATTTTGAATTTCACATTACCACTTCCGCTGGTAACAGCCACATTCGAACAATCACCGCCTTTCAAGTGTTCTTTTCCGCCGATGCTCCATGCCCAACTGCCGTTGGTGAGTTTGAACTCATAGATACCTGCCGGCAGGTTGGAAAGCGTGATTTCGTCGCTGCCGTCTAACTGACGCTCAGCGAGATCAGCCTTCCAAGCGTTGCCGGCTCCCATGATAGCCTCGTCACCGGTAATGAAATAACTTACAGTGCAGTTTTCAACGAACTTTGCCTTGACGGGTTTCTCTGGATCGGCTTCATGCTCCGTATAGTCAATCTCATTCGAGATGTAGCAAACATCCTTCTGGACGTTCTCAATATCGAAACTTTGCATGCCGGCGTTGTCGTGGAAAATGGCACAAGCGCCTTTGGCAATGGTTGCTTTATACCATTCTCCGTCTTTGGTTGCGAGATCTCCGGGCCATTCGTCAGTAAGCCTTGCATCTTCACCGGCTGTACGGCGCCAAGCATATACATAGACACTATTCCACGGGTGCTCTTCCGTACGCGGCGGGAAGAATTTCACTTCATTGGTACCCGTTTTCGGTGTTTCTGGGAACGTGATAGAGAGCGCATTGGTTGCAAAGGTCCAAGTGAGGATATAATCGCCGTCGGCATCTGCCTGAAGTTCCATATTCAAATCATTGTTTGATGTGATTCCCGAAGCAGATGTCCAGAAACGGTGGTATGCATTTGCGTTGCTGCGCCAATCCCAAGTTGCCGCGTCACCCGTTGTTTCTCCAATAATGAGTTTGAATTCATAGTTGCCTGCCGGAAGCTCAGACAAAGTAGCAGTAGCTGTCAATCCGTCCAATGCCGGAGTAAAGTTCAGCGGATCCGCCCAACTGTCCCAACCACCTTTAGCTGCAACAGCTGTGGGAGTCGAGGAGCTGCCTTCTGGATAGGTAATGGACAGGGTATTGGTTGCAAAAGTCCACGTGAATGTATATTCACCGGCTACGTCAGCATTCAGTGTTATATTACCTTCTCCTGCAACAATAGAAGCAGAGGGTGTTGCGCGCGAGAACGATGCTCCATTGGAAGTCCAGTTACCGTTGCTACGAAGTCGCATACCGAACTCATAATTGTCACGTGCAGCAAGTGTCATTGTCAAACTGGCAGTAGCACCGCCCGGAGCAACTACAAAATTCTTGGTATCTGCCCAGGAGTCCACGCCTGCAAAGTTACCATGCATTGCTACAAACGAAGGTATATCCACACCGACAGCATTTCCTTCCGTATTAAAGGTATAGGTGATAGAGTATGTGCCTCCATTAGCAAAATAAAGCGAATAATTATCTCCGGGGAAAGCAACGGTCCATGCGTGGTCTTGGCAGACCTTAAACTCTATCGTTGTTTCGTCAGCAACGACAACGTTCGCTTTAGTCAGTTTATATAAGCCATCATCCAACGCCATGTCGTTGTCTGTATTTGTAGCATCCCAATTTGTGCTAAAGAATGTTTCCGGTCCTGCCACAGTATATGTATGCTCAGGTTCCCCTCCTGAATAGATGCCCCAAGTGTAGGAAGCACCGTCTGCAGCAACCACGACACAGTTCTGTCCGTCTCCAGGAACAATGAATTTCAACTCTGCCCAACCTGCTTTTTCGGTTTTAATAAATACATCGTTCGTTGTCCATGTAACGTTCGCATTAAATGCAACCGTCTTGAGTGTTCCTGCACCTGCGTCATCATAATCCAACCCTACCTCTCCGACTTTCGGATAATTAACACCCTTTGTTCCTTCGGTCATTGCCGAGAAGTCCACATAAATGGTTGTTCCGTTGGTAAAGGTGTGCGTATCATAAACCAGAACTTCGCTTTCATCGTCAGCTACCGGATCTCCGGTATTGTATTCCAAAGCTTCCACTTTTACCACATATTCGCCTACTGCATCGAAAGTATAGGATGCAACGGCACTACCGTAACCACCGTTCTTCTCTTTCACGTAGAAACGATATCCCGGCTCGTCGATACCGGAAGAGGATGCCGTGAAAGTAACCTCAGTACCTTTCAATATTTGCGCGCTCAGCCCCGTCAGTTCCACGCTCTGCGCAGGTACTGCCGGATAAGTAACACTCAATGTATTCGTTGCGTACGTCCATGTGAAGGTGTAATCACCATTTCTATCGGCATTGAAGGTGCAGTTGCCGCTACCGGCTGCGATGGTGTGAGAAGGATTTGCACGAGTGAAACCTGACCCATTGGAAGTCCAAGTACCATCAATCTTTACGCCAAACTCATAATTTCCTTTCGTCACACCTGTCAGAGTCAAACTTGCTGTTTCTTCATTTCCTGCGAGAGCGAAATTTGCTGAAGATTCCCAAGACGGATTCGTAATGTTACTATGCAGTTGAATGGTAGGAATAACGACAACTGCTTCCTCTAAATCTGCCGTAGCGGAAACAGAGAGTGTAGCAGGATTGAAAGTGATGGTAATGGTATAGTTTCCTGACTCCGGAATAGAAAGCGAATAATTGGAACTCGGCCAAGCATTATCCCATCCGTGATTGGCACAGGCTTTAAAATTGACCATGCCGGCGGATAATGCTACACCCGATTTTTCAAACTTATAGGTGCCATCCGATTGCAATGCCATGTCATTGGCTGTGTTCGCCGGCTTCCATGTATCACCGAACAAAGTAGCGTTATCTCCAGCAACCGTCATTGAGGAAATAGCGAACGCATTCACCGCATTTCCGCTGGGATTATACGTGATAATAAGGTGTTTTGCACCCGCCGGAATAGTGAAACTGTAATTGCTTCCCGGATAAGCAGTCGTCCATGCATGGTCTTTGCAGACTTTGAATTGAATCGGAGTTTGCGCGAAGTCGCTCCTTTTGGCAAACACATACAGTCCGTTTGAGAGCACCATGTCATTCGCCGGAGTATTCGGTTCCCATTCATCTGTAAAAACGGATGCCGGTGTGCCGGCAGGCGTCCAAGTATCCGCCTGAACAACCGTCATGCTACCCGTCACTATCAGGGCAGCGAGGAGAGTAAGAAATTTTTTCATGATATTATAAAATTATGTTAATAATTGGTTTGAATTTCAATTTTGGTCGCAAAGATACAACAAAAAAAGCATATACGCAAATTTTTGGTGAGAAATTTTATTTTTGCAGGAAGATTGGCCTGTTTGAATGGAATTTAGAATAGATTCGTACGCATGAACGCAAATACGCAAGCGGTTTCACAATACAGACAGGTCGCGGTGAGGTCGCGGTGAGGTCGCGGTTTTGAGTCGTAGTTAACGGGTAATCGGGTGATAGTTGAGGGGGAGTGGACCTTTCTTGGGTGACAGGCTGACGGCTGACAGGCTGACACCCTCGTTATATAACTCACACACGCGCGTACATGTGTATGTATTTTAAAAAAAGGGTGTCTGCCGTCAGCTTGTCAGCCTCTTCCTTCTATATTCAAAGTACACAAATATAGTTCGTTCCAAATTTGATTATACTGGAAAGTTTTAGTACAATTTGTTATCCAAATATTTCTTCAAAAAAAGCAAGAAATCTTCATTTTGGGCTTATTTTGGGTAATTTTTGGACGAATAAACACCAACAACCCCGCCGCAAAGGGCAGGGCTGTTGGGTATGTTCGCCATATAGGCGGGAAGGGATTAATCGCCGCCTTCATTATCAATAGGAGTGGGATTCACGGTAATTCCAGACGGACTACCCGCCAAAACAATTGTACCCGGCATTAACTGCGTTAATTCTACACTCGGTATTTCATATGTCTTCATCATAATTCTATCCTTTCGTTTATTCGTTTTTACTCTGCCCCTTTATTCCCCTCCCCGAGGGGAGGGGTTAGGGGTTGGTTTCATTTATTTTACCAAACGTCCGGTAGCGTCATAGAGTTTCTCGCCGCGGAGGATGAAGAGTTGACCGTCAATCATCATCTTAACCGGAGTTTCGGAAGCGTTGAGAGCATCAATGTCGGTAGTAGTCTGACCTTGCAACGGCATCTTGCGTACCATATGGGCAGGAACATTGGCCGGAGCGCCACCAGAGATGTTATCCAATATCACATAAGCACGGTTTGCGTCGAGGTGGTTGTTCGTACCTATCGGACGAAGCTCATTGCTCTTCAGCATGTATGTTGCACCTGCTGCCGACAAAGCGGCTGCGTCCATGTAATCTAACGTACCATAGAGACCATTGTTAGAGCCTGCCGCTGCATCATCACCTTCAACCACAGCTTCCAGTTTGGTATCTGTAGCATAGATGATATACGGACGACCGGCAACGAGCGGAGCGTTTTCTTGGATGAGATATGCCATGTTTTCATCCTTACCTGCGAACGACCACAGCGTACCTCCCTTGATAGCAGTCATTGCCTTCGGCCAGCAAACGGTGTAGTAGTTATTTGGTGTCAAACCAGCACGAACTGTCTCGTAAACCGGTTCCGGAGCTGCATCTTTCTTATAGATATTAATCGGTCTTTGAGACGTAACAGAAGCATAGCAAGAGAACAATGTACTACCACTATTGTATTGCATGGCATTGCGGTTGTTGGACAAAGCAACGACACTTGCAACACCCTCACCATCAATCGAAATACTCCACTTTGCATTATCAGCAGTATAATCAGCCGCTTCTTTCAGGTAATTGCTTGTTCCTGTTCCGGCTGCGCTTAGATAGTTGCCATTCAATGCTTGGATAGCGAACTTGCCGTCACCAGCGTCCACAAGTGTAAATACCTTTGTTCCTTCTCCCGGAGAGAGAACACCAGCATCAAGTGTGCTTGCTACAGCCAAACGGTTATTTCCGTTTTGTGCACCCATTGACTTTGTTGCGTCTTGGTATGTAGCACCGATGATAATTTTGTCACCAGCAGCAACAGATGTTGCCAGAACCCAAGTGCCAGTCAAGTCCTCAACAGGCTCGTTAACCGTAATAGTGAATGTTGCTTCACTGTCAATATAATCATCATCTCCTGCGAACGATGCGGTAATCACAGCAGTACCACAGCCACCTGCGAGAGCGATATTACCTTCTGCATCAACAGTAGCCACAGCCGGTTTGCTCGACTCATAAGAAATCGGCGATACTTTGTAATCATTGCTGAACGTCGGAGCACTCAAAGCGTCACCCAACGTAAGAACTACCGAAGTCGGGCTATAAGCCAATGCTGGATCCTCTTTTGCAGAAGGATTAACAGTAATGTCGTACTCAGCAATCTTAACACTATTGAGCATAACTTCAGCCTTCTTGTTACCCGCAGTGCTCAAATCAGCCTCAACCGTAAAGCCGGTAACAGCCTCTGTGATAGTCTCACCAGCATCGTATGCAGCGGTTACTGTCAGACCTTCATAATTGAACTCGCCATACTGCTCAAACTCGGTAGCATAAGTACCGCCCAAGATGTAGTGGTCAACAGCAAGAGCGTCACCTGTGTACCAAACCTTGATAGAAGCAATCTCCAGACGACCGCTGCTACCGGTTCCTTTGTTCACGATATTCACACTTTCTACATTCAAGCCGGAAGGAGTAGTGTAAGTGCTGGATTTAGCCACAGCCTCTTCACCTAACAGATTCTCATTACCGTCAACGCTATAAGCAACAGTAGTTGCATAAGTGTTGGTAGTTGTGATCTTAACCTGATCAATCGTGCAACCCTTCTTAGCCTTCAAAGTGATAAATCCGCCAATAGCATCAGCACTCGGTGCCTGATACAAACGGATACCATCATTATAGTTTTGCGGTGCAGTACCTGCGCCACCTTGATCAGAAGCAAACGTTATATCATTCGGTGTCATATCACCGCTAACAGTAGTGAATGTAGCAGGGCTATTAGCCACCTTACGAGAATCAGCAGCAACGTTAATCGTATACGATGCAACAACTGCTTCATTGTAGGTAATCTCAATAGTCTTTTCACCTGTTGTACTCATATCCGGCTCAGAGAACGTACACATAGAAGTAATATCCACCTTATTCTCGCCGAGAGCATCGTATACAGCATAAACAATCAGACCTGTATGGTTGAAGTCTTCATCCTGCATAAATGCGGTTTGATATGTTCCTCCTAACTCATAGTGGTCAATAGTAGCCGCTTCACCGGTATAGTAAACCTTGATAGAAGCGATTTCCAAACGACCACTGCTACCGGTTCCTACGTTGAGAATGTTTACACTTGATACATTCAAACCTGTACCGGTGGTATACGAACTGGAAGCAGCAACGCTTTCTGATTTCAACAGATTTTCGTTGCCATCTACGCTGTACGCAACGGTTGTTGAATACTTGCTTGTTGTCGTAATCTGTACCTCATCAATTGTACAACCGGTTTTAGCAGTTATCGTAACGAAACCTCCAAAGTCATTTGAACCGCTAATTTGATACAAACGGATACCATCGTTATAGATAGCAGGAGCGGTGCTTGAGCCTCCTTGATAAGATGCATAAGCGATATCAGCAGGATCAAGATTTCCATTTGTTGTAGTAAATGTAGCAGGGCTATTAGCAACCTTACGAGTGTCAGCCTCAGCAACAGAAACCGTGAACTCTTTGGTTGCGCCCTCGTAATCATCTGTACCAGCAATAGTTGCTACGATAGTTGCAGTACCAGTTACGGATTTTGCCGTAATTTGGTCTCCGGACAATGTGATTACATCATCGCTACCTGCTTTAATGCTATACTTAACAGTAGACGCAGCCGCTGCGGGAGTGATAGTTGCAGAGATAGTAGCTACTTCTGCGTATTCTAACTCCATATTATCAATGGCAATGGTTGCTACCGGTTTCTTTGAAACCAATTCATTATTAGCTGCGAACTCTAATTCTGTATTGAACTGGGTTAAGTTACCCTTTACAACAACGACGTCACCTACCAGAATGTCATCTTTACTGGTGAAAGCTGCGCCGTCAATGCCTAAACCGTTGTAAACTTTCAGAACACTTGTGGTAGTTCCATCATCCGAAATAGAATAGGTCAAATATTTTTTACTGAATAAAGCAGTTGAAGCGATAGCAACTTTACCGCGTACATAAACTATGTCACTTAAGTCATAAGTAGTCGGATTAGCTGCGAATCCGAGAGCTTGTGCTACAGTGTATGCGCTCGCTTCGTCATTTGCAATAGAAGTCAAAGGAGTTGATGCTTGTTCATAGAATGTCAAATAACATCCTTCGTCCAATTCATAGGTAGAACTGAATTTCTTCAAAGCGCCGACAGCCGTTACTTCGTCACCGGCACCAAGGTAAGCACTTTCAAAAGCAACATTATTAAGGTCTTTTGCTTTGTAGAATTGGAAACCGTCCGTTAAAGTAACTGTGAAATTAGTAGAGTTTTGTGATAAAACTATACCATTCACATGAGCGTTCAGCGTGCAGCCCAAATCAATCAAAGCCTTTGCACTTGCCTCGGTCAGAGGATCCTCAGCTGTACCAGCTTGCTCAGCTACATATACTGTATATTTAGCCGAACCGGCCTTGAAGTTCTCTGTCTCAAGAGATGAAGCAGTAATCTCAGCCTTACCAGCAGCCTTGATTGTCAAAGCACCTGTAGTTGTATTTACTGCCACTACATCAGCATCACTACTTGCATAAGTAACAGTACCATCAAAGCCATCAGCCGTGCTCAAAGTCGGTGTTGCAAGAGATCCATTAGCCTTAACCAAGTAGGCCGATGTTTCAAATGCTAAACCAGCAGCAGGTTTTACAGTGCCATCTACTTTTTTGTAGAGTTGAATCTTTTTCTGTGAAGAGTATGTAGCCGACTTGTAATAACGGAAATAGCTTGATGATGCACTATTATATCTCAAGTGAGCGGATGAAGCAACAATATCAATAGCAGCATCTGTTCCATTATACGAAATACTATTGTTAATGGCTGTAGTTTGAATCTTAATTCCATTTGCATCAGATGTTTGACCGATATATTTGTCACCAACCATAATAGTATATACTACCGGATCGGATTCTGCCACTTTAGCTATGGTTAACACAGCTGCACCTTCGGGAGCGGCGATTACACCAGCAGAAATCGTCGCCTCTGCATAATTGTTAGCTTGATCTGCGCCTTTCCAAACTCGTGCATTCGTAGCATCAGCCTCATATACGAGCAAATATTCACCTGACCAATCTGCAGGTTCAGCGGTTACTTTCTCATAGTTTACAGCGGCAGGAGCTTCTGTAACGGTAATACTTACGTTAACTTTAGGACTTGCTATCTCGCTAACAGTTGCTATTACGCCAATAGAAGTTTGATTGAGAGCTAGCTCCTGTGACGGATCATAAGACCAAGTAATACCGGAAGTAATAGGAGCAGTTGAAGCATCGCTGTATGTGCCGGTCACAGTCAAACCAGCGGGGTCAAAATTATCTCCTGCATAGTAAGAAGTCTTTGTCGGTGCGCCCGAAACAGCAATGCTTGTGAGAGTTTTAGCAGGAGCACCACCTTCACCCGCTGTTTTAACAGTAACAACGATGTTGTCCACACGAACGTTAGAAGAACCCGTAGCTGCAAAGGTAAGCGTGAAAGTTGCATCTGCGCCATCAGCAACCGTTATGTCGAATGATCTGTTTCCCGCATTAGCTGGCTTTCCAGAAACTGAACCCGAATAACCGGTTCCAGTAGGCGCCACATCCAAAGCTTGCTTGTTTTGTGTCCAAGAAACTGTAATCTTTTGTGCACCTCCCGAAGGAATACCAGTGATTGAAAATACACCCGTGTTTTTCCCAACCAAAATCTCGGGAGCTGTTCCTCCAGCAGTTGTTTCGTTATAAATTTTAGTAGCGGAGCCTCCGTCTGTACAAGCATAGGTAACATTAGCACCACCATAAACAACACGACCGGTAGCAGTTGTTACCGAGCCGCTCGGAACATTGTTGGCAGAATAACTGCTAAAGTCCTCGCTAAATAGCGTTGTTCCTACAGAAGCAGGATCATCCGCCCACACATTTCCCACGCTGAAACAAATCAGCATCAGTAGGGAGAGAAGTTTTAGTTTTTTCATAAATTTAATTTTTTAGTTAAACAAAAAGGTTAATTTATAATCGTTTGATTTGTTGTTTATAGCAATTCTTTCAACTTGTTTTCATCAGGAAGCAATTCTTTCAAATGCTCACGTATCTTATAGGTCGCGACACCCATCGGTTTCTGGTAATCTTGTAACACATACTCCACATAAGCCTTATCCGCTTCTTTACACAATATAATCCCTATTGATGGGTTTTCATGCGGCAATTTCTCTTCATCATCCAATATCCGCAGATATGCAGCCAATTGCCCTAAATAGGCGGGTTTGAACGCACCCTTCTTAAGTTCTATCACCACCAGACTTTGTAATTCTCTGTTAAAAAAGAGCAAATCCACCCAATGGTTATGCCCCAATTTATCGTAATGTACCTGATTACCTCGATATGTAAAAGAGCGTCCGAATTCCATTATAAAATTCTTGATATTCATCGCTATTTCACGCTCTATCACCGCTTCGTCTATATCCTCATCATGCTCTCCCAATTGCTCAACATTGATAAAATCCAGCATATATTCGTCTTTAAACATCTTAATAGCCTTAAGCGTTTGGTTCTTTTGCGGGAGAGTGTGCGCAAAATTATTAGGCAATTGATCTTGATGGTGGAATAAATCAGCCTTCAAATTATCCCTCAATGTATATTTGTTCCAATGATATAGCGCAGTCTGATGAATATAAAAAGCACGTTCTTCCAATGTTTCCGTCTTAGATAATATCTCAGTATGCAGCGAAAAACCCAATGCAAAAAAGTCACTCCACGACATCTCAACATCAGCACAGGGACGATTTTTCATCATCAAACGATCCGATAAGAATACCAAATTCTGATTTTCGTCCATTTCGTCAGCCGTGGCTGACGTTTTTTCTGCTATTTCGCCAGCCATGGCTGACGAATTAAACAAAGAGTTCCATGACTCATAGAAAAGTCGCATGAGTTTCAAGTTTGTACCAGAAAAGCCCTTTAACCCAGGCAACTCAATGCTTAGTTGCTTACTGATATTTTCTATCGCGTTTGTGCCCCATTTATTCTTCCGAGTATTATCCGAGATATATTTTCCAATTCCGAAATATAACGCCAATTGTTCTTCATTTACATGACGAGCAGCCCTCAACTGACTATTCAATATAGCCTGTTTGATTGCCTGCACAGCATAATTATATGTCGGATCCAATTTATCGCGCATACTTATTTTTGAGTCTAAACCATTTCTTCTATATTCCCATGCTGATTCGTTTGATTTTGTTATTGCTCGTGTGCATAACTGGCATAATTGCCTAAAATTTGCTCAACGCGGATTAACTTCGGGGCACTCGTTCCAAGTAAATTTTAAAGTTAACCCCAAAAAGCCAATCTATAAAAATGCAATGCGTGCTACCTAATTCGATAGCACGCATGTATAGTTTTCCGGCACATAGTTTATGACAGCAGAGACTGTCTGCGTATAAAACGCGTAAGAACTATGATAAGTTATTGAAAACATGACCGAAAGCAGTGTCTTAACCGTTAATACTTTCCTTTATTTTTAAAATCGCTTGCAAAGGTACGAAAAAAAAATGACATATGCAAGGATTTGGCAAAATAATTTTTTTTTGTCACTAATAACTCCCAATTATCCACAAATAAAACAATTTTATTTGCCCGCAGATTGCACAGATTAAACGGATTATTCAACCGTCAAACTGTTCGTTGATGAGGCAAAATACATCATTTTTCACAAAAAACGGCGTCCAATACAAACCTCGTTAAAAGGTCGTTTAGCTCTGGTGGGGGGTTAACGGAAAAATCAAACATATCCGTTGTCTTTCAAAAAGCGATAAACCCGGTGAACGGGAAAGCCCATTACATTGAAATACGAACCACGGATTTCCGTACAAGCCACATAGCCGATCCACTCCTGCACACCATAGGCTCCCGCTTTGTCAAAGGGACGGTATTGAGAGATATAATAGTCGATTTCGGCGTCGGTTAATTCAGCAAAAGTGACGTCGGTACAATCGACGATCGTTGATAAAACGAGACTTTGGTTGTTGGCTGTTGGCTGTTGGCTTTTTTTTGCAAAAGTGACGGCTGTATAGACCTGGTGCGTCTTAGCGCTGAGGGCTCTAAGCATAGCCTTTGCGTCCTCCGCGTTATGGGGTTTGCCGAGCATATGCCCGTCAAGCCAAACAATGGTATCGGCGGTTATAAGCAGTTGGTTGTCATCGAGTTGCCGGATATACGCCCGCGCCTTCGCGCGCGATATATAACAAGGAATATCGCCCGCATGCAGGTCGGCAGGATACGACTCATCGGCGTCAATAGAGACCGCCGTAAAAGGGATGTCCAAACCAGCAAGCAACTCACGCCTTCTTGGCGATGCGCTGCCCAAGAGTATTTGGCATGGGTTATTGGTCATCGGTGATTAGTCGTTTAGAAGAGATCCAACTGGGTATCTTTGGGTTTGGTAAAGGTCATAGGAATGCCTTCTATGTCTATCGACGTAGATTGCGTAGATTGCGTAGATTGCGTAGTTTGTGTAGTTTGCGAAATTTCGAGGTTATCAGGATTCGATGTTTCGAGCTCACGAGACTTCTCGATTTCGGGAGTAGATTCGGCACTCTCTTCCTCCGATGATTCATCGGGTTCGGGTTCCGGTTCGGGTTCCGGGGTAATGTCTTCAATAGATGCTACTTCGAGGGTAGTAATGCGTTTGCCTTTCGCTTTAGCGGATTTCTCATCAATAAACTCCGCCATGAGGATATCCATAGGTTCGCGGTTTTCGTCCTTGAAGATGATTCGGAAAGTCGCTTCGGGGCTGTCGGAAAGGACCGCCAAACGCGAGTCTTTATCTTCGCCGAGCATGGATTGAATCTTAGGCTGCGCGTCATCCAGCCGGAATCGTTTGCCGTAATAATACTTGAGTTCGCCGTTCCATTGGATAAGCGACCACGTTTTTTCGGGATCCAGTTTCTCTATACGCCAGATATTATCCTCAAAATGGGCGGTAATGTCGAAAGAAGTGGTATAATACGTACCATCATTATTGATAACAAGGATACGGTCCTCATCCCAGAACTCGCCGAGATAGACGCCATGCTCATCATAATTGACGCGCAGTACATCGGCATCGAACCACACTTTGCGACCGCCGAGCGTGGAGTGTCCTTTCTGCTTGAGAGTCACGGACTTGACTTCGAATTTGGTCAGTACATTTCCTCTCGCCGTACGTGACTTGACTGCCAGTTCGGAGAGGTCTTTGCAAACCTCCAGTTTCTTGAGATGGAGTTGTGGTTTGAGCGTAACCCGTACTATTTCCGCTTCTCCGTTGGGATTGGCAGTAAAATAGACCACTTTGGAGCCGGGTTTACCTTGCGTCAGGTCGTATTCCTTATCCCTCGCTACACCCGTGACATTGAAGCGCTTCATGAAATAGATACCCTTCTTGCCGTCACGATAAACCACATTATAGACCGTACGTTCATCGCCTCTCTGGAAAATAGCGATATGCAGGATATCCGTTCCGACAAAGAGTTTATCCGCCACCTTCATGACTTTGTACTTGCCGTCCTTGTGGAAGACAATAATATCGTCAATGTCGGAGCAATTGAAGAGGAACTCATCCTTCTTGAGCCCCGTTCCCACAAAGCCTTCCTCGCGGTTGATATACAGTTTCTCGTTGTTTTCAACCACAGCTTTGACATTGATAGCTCCGAAATTGCGCACCTCGGTACGTCTCGGATACGCGTCTCCGTACTTGGTTTTAAGCATTTCGAACCAAGCAATCGTATAGTCCGTGAGATGGTTGAGATTCTTGATACAAGCTTTGATTTTCTTGTCCAACTCTTTCATCAGTTCGTCCGCTTTTTTGGAATCGAACTTGGTAATACGGATCATGCGAATTTCGAAGAGTTTCTCTATATCTTCTGTCCGAACTTCACGGATGAGCTGTTGTTTGAAAGGCTCAAGCGCCTCATCCACAAACTGAATGAGTTTTTCCTTGTTCGGGGCATTTTCGTACCCTTCCCTTTTATAGATACGGTTCTCGATGAAGATTTTCTCAAGGGAGGTATAGAAATATTTCTCCTCCAGTTCGCCTTTCTCTATCTCCAGTTCCCATTTGAGCAACGCTTTAGTGTTGTCACAGGACAGTTTGAGGAGGCTAGAAACGGTCGTGAAGATAGGTTTCTTGTTCTCCACGACGCAGCAGTTGGGCGAGATATTGATTTCGCAGTCGGTAAAGGCGTACAGGGCATCTATAGCTTTATCCGAGGATGTTCCCGGAGCGAGTTGTACCACTATACGTGCGGTGTCGGCGGTAAAATCGTCAATCTTGCGGATCTTGATTTTGCCTTTCTGATTGGCTTTGAGAATCGTCTCAATGATTTTCGAGGTGGTAGTACCGAAAGGTATCTCCGTGATAATGAGCGTTTTATTATCATCCGCTTTCTGAATACGCGCACGGATTTTAACCACTCCTCCTCTTTCTCCATCGTTATAGCGCGTAACATCAATGACTCCTCCCGTCGGGAAATCCGGGAAGAGTTGGAAGTCCTCGTTACGCAAGTAAGCGAGTGAGGCGTCACACAATTCATTGAAGTTATGCGGCAGGATTTTGGAGTTCAGACCGACGGCGATGCCTTCCACTCCCTGCGCGAGCAGCAAAGGGAACTTGACGGGCAGATGAATAGGTTCATTCTTGCGCCCGTCATAGGATTTCATCCATTCGGTCGTTTTGGGATTGAAGACAGTCTCTAATGCGAACTTGGACAGGCGTGCCTCAATATAACGCGGCGCCGCAGCCCCGTCACCGGTAAGAATATTACCCCAGTTTCCCTGACAGTCAATCAGCAGGTCTTTCTGTCCCAACTGCACCAGCGCATCCTTGATGCTGGCATCTCCGTGGGGATGGAACTGCATGGTGTGACCAACGATGTTAGCCACCTTGTT
>ONQO01000057.1 GCA_900319995.1 uncultured Bacteroidales bacterium | reverse complement strand
GCGCAGAGTATAATGCAGCAATGGGAACCACCGATTATGACCTTCGTTCCGCATTACAACAGGCAAACGGCACATATAGATATGATTCCAACGGAGACAAGATTTGGTGTAATGCCCGTGCGGAGTTCGGTTTGAGTTTCAAAGGCGCTATCGCTTATACCTATGAAGCATTCAAGTTGAGCACTTCGCTTGCACTCTTTACCCCCTATCAAGGCAAGGGATTCAGCGTGAAAGACGCATGGGAAGCATCCAACCCCGGTCAAACCTATACCGGTTATTTCGAGTGGTCAAACAACAACCGTTCCTTCGGTCATTTTGATGTGGACTGGGATGTAGCGCTGAGTTATCAGTTCCTCAAATGCCTGCAAGTTACCTTGCAGACAAATCTGAAGTACTATCCCGGTACTCTGATAGCAGACAAAAACGGTGTCGAGAAAGAGCGCGTGCAGTTCAAAGGCGTGATAGGTCTCGGCGTGGGTTACTCGTTCTAACCAAGTACCAAGGGACAAAGGATGCAGGCTTTAGAAGAACTTTCGGAGAATTTGCGTGAGTTGTTGGCGCGCTACGAGGCGTTACTGAAGGAGAATGTGCAACTTCGCGAGGATGCTGAGAGGCAACGTCAGGAATTGATACGTACGCATAGCGAGTTGCTGGAATTGCAACAGAAGAACCGAAGGATATCGCTTGCCAACGCGATGACAGCAGCCGAAGGGAGCGAAGAAGCATCCAAACGTCTTAATGCCCTTATAGCCCAAGTAGATAGAGCAATCGCTGTGCTTAAGCGTTGAATTTGACGAAGAAGACAGAGGATGTTGATGTCAGACAAGCAACATATCAATTTGCATTTGGATGCGCATACGGTTGGTTTGGACGTGCCGAGAGATATGGAACCGAACTACCGCAAGGCAGCCGAACTGCTGAACAAGCGATATCAGTACTACTTGAAGTTGCGTCCCAACGCGTCAGCAGAGCAGTTATGGATGTACACGGCGCTTGAAGTGGCGGTTGCTCTGCAATCAGATGCACGCGAAAAGAGTCTTGTCCCAGTAGAGAAAGAAATCAAAGAACTGAACGAGTTAATAAAAAAAGAACTTACGTGATACCGGTATTTCGGTATTTCAAAAAACAATCCATAAAAACTAAAACGATAAACAAATGATTATTCCAGCAATTATTAGTGCAGTAGTCGGTCTCCTTCTTGGAGCCGGAATCTACTTTCTCATCTCCCGTATTGCTGCCGCAAACATCATCAAAAAAGCGGAAGAGGAGGCGGAGGTGTTGAAGAAAAACAAGATTGTTGAGGCTAAGGAGAAATTTATCGCCCTGAAGTTGGAGCACGACAATGTAGTGCGCGAGCAGGACAAACGCATACAGCAACACGAACAACGTTTGCAACAGCGTGAGCAACAGATCAACCAGCGTCAGGGAGAAGTCCAAAGAGCTCTCAACGAAGTGAATCAGAAAACGCAAGCAGTAGAGCAACGCCAGCAGGCTTTGGAATTCAAGCAGCAGGAAGTGGAGCGTATGCATCACGAGGTTGAGAAGCAGTTGGAACAGTTGAGTGGCATGTCTGCCGAAGAGGCGAAAAAGCAACTGGTGGAAGCGCTCAAAGACGAAGCGAAGACCGCCGCTTTGTCCTATATCAATGAGATAATGGACAATGCTCGTCTGGAGGCGAACAAAGAAGCGAAGAAGATTATTATCCAAACGATTCAGCGCGTGTCTTCCGAGACGGCAGCCGAGAGCACGGTATCCGTATTCCACATTGAAAATGACGAGGTTAAAGGACGTATTATCGGTCGCGAGGGACGTAATATCCGTGCGCTGGAAGCAGCTACGGGCGTTGAAATTGTTGTGGATGACACGCCTGAAGCAATCACGCTTTCCGCATTCGATCCGGTTCGCCGCGAGATAGCCCGTTTGGCTTTGCACCAATTGGTACAGGACGGACGTATCCATCCGGCGCGTATCGAAGAGGTTGTTGCAAAAGTGACGAAACAAGTGGAAGACGAAATAGTAGAAGTGGGTAAACGTACTACTATCGACCTTGGTGTACATGGTCTTCATCCGGAACTTGTTCGTCTTGTGGGAAAGATGAAATACCGCTCGTCCTACGGTCAGAACTTGCTTCAGCATTCTCGCGAAACAGCGAACCTATGTGCCGCTATGGCAGGAGAATTAGGTCTTAATGTGAAAGCCGCCAAACGTGCCGGTTTATTGCATGATATAGGCAAAGTGGCGGACGATGACGTTGAACTACCACACGCCGAACTGGGAATGAAATTATGCGAGAAATACGGAGAGAAACCGGATATATGCAATGCAGTCGGCGCTCACCACGATGAGTGTGAGATGAAATCACTTATTGCTCCAATCGTTCAGGCATGCGATGCTATTTCCGGAGCTCGTCCTGGCGCCCGTCGCGAGATAGTGGAGAGTTATGTGAAGCGTCTCAATGATCTGGAGAACCTGGCTATGTCCTTCCCTGGAGTAGTGAAAACCTATGCTTTGCAGGCTGGTCGCGAGTTGCGTGTAATTGTAGGAGCGGACAAGATTTCCGACAAGGATACCGAACTCCTTTCCTTCGATTTGGCAAAGCGTATTCAGGACGAAATGACCTATCCGGGACAGATCAAGGTTACTGTTATCCGTGAGGTACGCGCCGTGAATGTGGCGAAATAACAAATGACGAATGTCAAATAACAAAGGACTTCCGCCTCACAGGTAGAAGTCCTTTGTTAATTCACTGTATTGTATGCTTCGTCCGCCTTTGTCATCTTCGAGAATGAGAGAGTCTTCTTGTGTCGTCTTCTCGGTGTTGCGGGATTTTGATGTCTCCAAAAGAAGTAATACTCTTCTCTGCGGCTTTCCTTTTTTACTGAAAACGTGGGTAATATGAGTCGGAATGAATCCTGTGTCTTTCGCTAAATTTCGTATTTCCGCTTCCGCGTCGGCAGGAAGGATAAGTGCCAGCCATCCATTTTCATTAATCAGCCGTTCGCTGTGACGCACCAGTTCGTCGAAAGATAGCGTGTCCGTATGCCGTGCCTGTTTGCGTCCTATATCTGGATTTTTGAGACTGTTTTGGAAAAACGGCGGGTTACTCACTATCAAATCATATCGGTATTCCGGTTTCCATTCTTGCAGTTTGCAGTCAGCAATATGTAACCTTTCTCCCCACGGAGAAGCATCAAAGTTTTCTTTGGCTTGTTCCGCAGCCTTCCGGTCTATATCTATGGCGTCTATATGTGCTTCGGAGAAATGTTGCGCCAACATTAAAGCAATCAGTCCTGAACCTGTGCCAATATCAAGAATTCTGAGTATAGAATCAGTGTTGTTGAATCTTGGCTCTGTAGTTGTCCATGCTCCTAACAATACACCGTCAGTGCCCACTTTCATCGCGCACTGTTCGTGTCGCACGACAAACTGTTTGAATTTAAAGAATGGATTCGACATGGTGGTGTTCGTGACCGCAGCAATGGTCGTGCTCATTAGCCTCCAAATAGCAATGTACAGCAAGATAAACGCCTAAAACGAGGAACAGGATCGCACATATATGCCGGAACCATTTTTCGAACGTTCCCAATTTGCTTTTTAGGTTGGCAATATTTACAGCGCTATAACTTACCAGCCACGCAATCAGCATGATAGGCAAACCGGTTCCTAAACTGAATACTACAGGCATGAGCCAGTTCCAACTGCTTGAAAGCGTAAGTGTTGTGTCAATCATCGTCAGAAAATATACCAGTCGGTGAGGACAAAAAGCGATAGCGAAGAAGATACCGAGAATAAACGACCACAGCCAACTGGCATTTGAATCTGCGTTTTGGAGGAACTTGCTGATGCCGTGGTCATGTTCGTGGTGATGATGTCCGCTAAACAGCAGTACAATGCCACATATAAGCATGAATCCAGCCAATATAGGTTCTCCCCAATGACCGAGGAAGTGTTGGATACCATCAGTCTGCGCACCAGCCATGAACGGAATACTCAGCAGAACATACGTTACTAATTTTCCCAACACAAACATTAAACCGTTTGTCAGTACTTTGCGGCGGTTGTTGATTTCTTTGTCAATATAACTGATCGCTGTGATGCTTGTCATCAGTGTGCAGGGATCCAGGATAGTGAGCAATCCAAGCACAAAAGCACTAAAAAGTTGTAACATAAATTATTATGATGCATAATTCGCGGTACAAAGGTACTACATTTTTTCGAGATATGCAAATAAAAGAAAATTTTTCCTTAAAAAAAACGCGCGCGCTTGCGTATATGAAATATTTTTCGTACCTTTGTGCCCAAATTGTGTTTTGAAGAAACAATACACGAAAACAAGATGCCTTATGAGCAAAAAAGAAAAACCATATCTGGATCAAGAGGGCAGGGCGTTGCCGTATCCATGGATTATTAATTTCATGTTGATGATAGTAGGCGGGATCCAAACTTTGCGTTTGCGTTTCTGGAGTCGTAAGCCGCGTCATACAGCAGAGAAAACTTTGCGCGATATACTCACTATTTCCCGTGATACCGTTTATGGTCGTGAACATCATTTCGACCGTATCCTATCTGCCACTTCGGCAGAAGATTTATTCCGTCTATATCGTCTGTATGTTCCTGTGAATAATAGTTTTGAGACCTTGCGTCCGTATGTAGAGCGTCATAAAAACGGAGAGGAAGATGTGCTATTTCCCGGCAAGCCGGATATGTATGCCACCACCTCAGGAACGACGAGCGAACCCAAATGGATACCCATGACTCACAAGTATCTCAAAGATGTCTATGGCAAGATGTCGCATATATGGACATGGAATTTTGTGAAGCACAGAAGCCGCATTTTCGGCGGTCATATTTTTACTACAGTTGGCAAGGAATGTGAAGGTTATGCGCCGGACGGCACTCTGTACGGAGCCGTGAGCGGTGTATTGGTTCGGGATATTCCTCCGATTATCAAGAAGCATTATACGGCTCCGGCGAGCGTGATGTCTATCCCCGACTATGCTGCGCGCAATTACACCTTGATGCGTTTGGCACTCCAACATCGGGATGTAACGCTATGGGCTACGGCAAACCCTTCCACTATTTTGGAGTTGCTCCGCGTGATGAATGAGAACATGGAGGAGATGATTAATGACATCGAGAAAGGCACAATATGCGAAGATTTCGAAATACCATACGAGATTCGCTCAGAACTGGATAACTATATAGAGCCCAAACCCGAGCGCGCTGCCGAGTTACGCGGGATATTTGAGAAAACAGGACATTTGTGGCCGAAAGATTTCTGGCCATGGCTTCAATATCTCAGTACATGGAAATGTGGTAACACGAAGATTTACATGGACAAATACATGGATCAGTTCAATTGGGACAAGACGTTCTATCAGGAATTAGGCTATATTGCCACCGAGTGCCGTTTTGGTTTTTCGCTTGATGAGACCAACGAGTCTGTCCTTTTTCCGCAGTTCCATTATTATGAGTTTTTGGAGGAGAGCGAACTGGACAGCCCGCGCAAACATTTCCTCCAGATAGACGAATTGGAACTTGGGAAACGCTATTGTGCATACGTGACTACTTATTCGGGGCTGTTCCGCTATAATATGAATGACTTGGTGGAAGTGGGCGGCAAATTCAAAAACACACCGACGGTACACATGGTTTCCAAAGTGAATGGTATCGTTTCCATGACAGGCGAGAAACTATACGAACCACAATTTATGGATGCTGTACACCAGGCGGAGGATGAGACGGGAATCAAGACGAAGTTCTTTGTCGGCTTTGCGGATGTGGAGGAGTCGAAATACCATTTCTATTTTGAGTTTGAGAATGAGAAGATGAAACAGGAGGAGGCAGAGGCGTTCACCAAAGTTGTGGACGAGAAATTACAACATATAAACCTCGAATACGAATCCAAGCGTCAGTCGTTCCGTCTGCATGAACCGGAGACGCATATTCTGTTGTCCAATGCATATGCGCGTTTCAAAGCGGCGTGTCTGAAGGACGGTTTCCGGGACGGACAGTTCAAGTTCAACCTGCTTATGCAGGACGAGAAACGCCGTACGAAATTCAATATGTTGCAGCGCTGGGAGAGCCGTTTCGACCGCTTTAGCGAAAATGTTATCGATCGCGCTAACAGATTGGATGATAGAAGAAGACGGAAACAGAAAGAAAAAGAAGAGGCGAAAAATAGAAAGAAGAAAGAAGTTGAAGGTTGAAAGTGTACAGTTGGAGGGAATACGAACCGTAATCTTTGATTTGGACGGTACGTTGTACGATAAAAAAGGATTGGCGCAACGAATGGTTAGGCGTCTTTGGTGGTGTTTGCCGCTTCTGGCAGCAGAACGCTTGACACGTAGAAAGATGCATGAGGTTCAGTTCGCATCCGAGGAGGAGTTTTTCTCTCATTTTTTTGCAGAAATGGCGCGTGGGCACTGGTGGAGTACCAAAATGGCTGAACGATGGTATAATCATGTGTATCTGCCTACTATGGTGGAATTGATTGGCATGACCTGTCCGCGGCACGAAAACGTGGTGAAGTTGATGAACGAGACTAAGAAGAGGGGATTGAAAATGGCAGTTTATTCGGATTACGGAAGCGTAGTGGATAAACTGAAGGTGCTCAATATTGACCCGGAGCAGTTTGATTTGCTGGTCGCTGCACCGGAATTGGGTGCATTGAAGCCCTCAAAACCATGTGCCGAGAAAGTAATGAAGATGTTGGATGCGGATCCAAGTACCACACTTTTTGTTGGAGACAGGGACGAAAAAGACGGCGAAACAGCACGCGTAGTAGGAGCGAAATTTTTGTTGGTATGAACAAGCGATATATTGATTTGAAAGTCACAGAGGGTACATACGTTCCGCCTGTGACGACGGATTTTCCGGAGGATGACCCTTATGTGGGATTGTACAAACCTGTCTATGACCGGGACTTTAAGGCCGTTGATGCTACGTATCCTTATTTTGACGAGAGTTGGCATAATCGCTTGCGGTCGTTATGGGGATATATGTTTGTACTTCGGACATTAGGCGTTATTTTACGCATCAAATATGGTTTAAGATGGAAAGTGGAGGGACAGAAACGATGGAGCAGATGCTCGTGGACAATACGTAAGTGGTTGAAACAGTTTGATTTGAGCCGAGGGGCTATTACCGTATCGAATCATTGTTACCGGCATGATTGTGCATCCGTGCTCAATTCTTTTCATGCCAATTATCATACGCGTATTCCGATGTTCGCGCCGAACTTCAAAACCAAAGACCAGTTTTTCTTGACGCTTGTGGGCGGAATACCTATTCCGGAAGCGGAAGCTGGATTGAGTGCCATGAAAGCCTTCAATGCTGCATTTGACGAGTATAACAAACTCGGGTATTGGTTCCATATTTTTCCGGAAGCCAAGCGTTGGGACTGGTATAAGCCCTTGCGACCGTTCCAGAAGGGAGCTTTCACTATGGCCTACAAATACAACAAACCTATTCTTCCATTTGCGGTCACTTATCGTCCGCGAACTGGCTTATGGCGTTTGTTGGGACCGAAGAATGAACCCTTGACGCAAGTGATTGTCGGTGCTCCGATTTATCCGGATACCACCAAGCCACGCGCTGTTGAAACGGAACGTATGCTGAAGCTGACTCATGAAACAATATGCCGGTTAGCGGGGATAGAACACAACACTTGGCCCTGCTCACTATAATTCTCGCACTTCTTCTGGCGCAAAAATGAAAAAAAATCTTCCTGTATTAGCATTGCTGGTGTCAATGGTTATTTGGTCGGTAAGTGGCATCGCTATCAAGAACGCGTTGCTTGTATTACCGCCTTTTACAATGATCATTCTACGCTTTGTGCCTTCTGTTCTGTTGATGCTTGTTATCGGACTTATATGCCGTAAGAGCACGCTTTTCGCCCTTCAGAAAATTGAATTGCGGGATTTGCCGTTGTTCATCATAGCGGGGTTCTGCCAGCCTTTTTTGTATTATATGCTGGAGACGTTCACGTATGATGCGCTTAATAGTCCGACGATAGCGGAGACCTTGCTCTCCACCAGTCCGCTGCTCAGTCCGCTCTTTGCTGCGGTGTTGCTGCGTGAACGCGTCACGCGCAATAATATTCTCGGAATCATCGTTTCCACACTTGGTGTTTTTATCCTTACTTTGGTTGGCAGTAACAACTACTCCATTGGTAACTATTGGGGAATTCTGTTGGCGTTTGCGGCTGTGTCCGCTGCGGTGATTGATTCTGTGATGATGCGCAAAGTGCCGGCTAAATACACATCGCTGACATTCATTTTCTATGCCCAACTAATCAGCCTTTTTTTCTTTGTGCCGATTTGGTTGTGGAAAGAAGGGCCTGAAGCAATTATCCTCTTAAAGGATACCATTTATAATCAGGAAACGCAGATAGCACTCGGATGTGTGGCATATTTGACTGTTTTTGCTTCGGTTGTTGCGTTTATCCTCTTTTGTGCCGCGTTGCGCCAAGTAGGGGTCACCAAAGCAAATGCATTTAATAATATTCGGCCGGCTTTTACTGCTCTCTGGATGCTCATTTTCTTCGGAGAACATTTGCCGACAGGCAAGTGGATGGGAATAATATTGATTATTTTTGGGCTGTTTGTGTGTCAAAAGCAAGAAAAAAATAAAAATAATTGAAAATTATTTGCATATACGAAATAAATTCCGTACCTTTGTACGCTCTTTTTATCGAAATTCAAGCCCAAGGCTGAAAAATATAACAAACTGATTTATGAATATATTTACGCTTGATTTCTTTTACGACTTGCTCTTTATCATGTTTTTGGTAGGCTTGGTCGTTTTTATTGCGCTCTATTTTATAGATGCAGGTTATGGCAAAATGCGGACGGAAAAATGGGGACCTGCGATGAACAACAAAGTAGGGTGGTTTTTGATGGAAGCACCGGTTTTCCTCGTCATGTGGTACTTGTATATGAAGTCGCTTTCCATGTACGACGGTTTGACGGCGAGAGCTCCGTATCTATTGTTCTTCCTATTCTTTGAATTCCATTATTTCCAGCGTTCGTTTGTGTTCCCGTTCCTGCTGAAAGGGAATGGAAAAATGCCGTTCATTATTATGTTCTGTTCGGTGGTTTGGAATCTGATAAACGGTTATATTCAGGGGTATTTCCTGTTCCACATAGCGCCAAGCGATCCGTTTTACTCGCACTTGTACTCCGCTTCGTGGCTTACTTCGCCGCAGTTCATTATCGGTACGATAATCTTCTTTACCGGATGGGTAATCAATATGCACTCCGACCATGTTATTCGCCATTTGCGCAAGCCGGGGGACACCAACCACTATCTGCCCAAGAAAGGTCTCTACAAATACGTTACCAGCGCTAATTACTTAGGCGAGATAACTGAATGGCTCGGTTTCGCTATCCTTACATGGTCGTTGGCGGGATTGCTTTTCTTCTGGTTCAGTTGCTGCAACTTGGTGCCAAGAAGCAACGCTATCTACAAGAAGTACGCCGAGGAGTTTCCTGATGAATTTGACGCAAAGAGGCTCAAACGTATTATTCCATTTATTTACTGAATCTGAAATCTGAATTGGAAATGAATAAATTGTTTACCCCTTACCAACTGGGGCCTGTTACGCTGCGCAACAGGATAATTCGTAGTGCGGCATTTGAGAATATGGCGCGTGCTAATGCACCGACACAGGAATTACAGGATTATCATGTTTCCGTGGCGCACGGCGGAGTAGGTATGACTACTGTTGCTTACTGTGCCGTAGATTTGAGCGGTGTGTCTTTTGACGGACAGCTCTATGTGCGTCCGGAGATAATACCTGATATGAAGAAGATGACGGACGCTATCCATGCCGAGGGGGCGAAAGCCAGTATTCAGTTGGGGCATTGCGGAAACATGACGCATTTCTATACCTGTCACTGCATGCCCGTCAGTGCGGACACGTGGTTCAATTTGTATTCGCCTACAATCCATCGTCGTCTCAAGGTGGCGGAAATCAAAAACCTTGTGAAAAAGTTCGGCGAAGCGGTTGATTGGGCGCGCGAATGTGGGTTCGACTGTGTGGAGATTCATGCGGGACACGCATACTTGATTTCACAGTTCATTGCGCCGCGTACCAACCATCGACATGACGAGTATGGAGGCTCTTTCGAAAACAGGGTGCGTTTTATGAACGAGGTGTTGGACGAAGTAATGCTTCATGCCAAAGAGGACATGGCTGTTGTCGTGAAAACCAATATGTGGGACGATTGTTGGCATGGCGTTTCCATAGAAGAAGGTATCCGGGTTGCAAAAGAGATTGCCAAGCACAAAGTACACGGTATTGTCCTCTCCGGAGGAACGGTTAGTCGCTCGCCGATGACCATTCTGGGCGGAGCAATGCCGTACAAAACCTTGGCGCACTACATGAATATGAAATCTTTCTGGTGGCTCAAAGCTGCACTCAATATTCCCGGTGTACATCAGATTATGCTGCCTACACAGCCTTTCAAGGAGTTGTATTTCATGGAGAAAGCGAAGATCTTCCAAGAGGCACTCAAAGAAGAATTAACCGCTGACAACCCTAATTTAACTTTGATCTACGTTGGCGGGGTACAATCCGGAGACAACTGCCAACAGATTATGGATGAGGGATTTGAGTTGTTCCAGATAGCGCATGTGCTCATTAAGGATCCGGATTTTGTCAAGCATGTACAGGAAAATCCGCACTACCATGCCGGTTGCGGACGCTCGAACTATTGCGTAGGACGCATGTACACTCTCAATATGAAATGTCATGAGTGCGTGGAGAGGGACGGGGAAGTCATTGCTCCGCGTATCCGGCGAGAGATTGCCGAACTGGAAGCTGCTGCCAAAGAGTCGGTTGCAAAGCAAAAGAATAGTTAATGCTCAGCATTCGGTCCTTACCAATTATCAATTTTCTATTGTCAATTATCTACTACAATGTTAGCATTAGTAACGGGTGCAAGCAGCGGAATAGGTTTGCAGTATGCCACACAACTGGCGCGTGATTATCACTGTGATTTGCTGCTTGTCAGCAATCAGGAGAAAGAACTGACCGAAGTGGCTGACCTTCTCGCTTCCCAATACGGCGTCTCGACAACACCGCATTACGCGGACTTAAGCCTGCCGGACGCGGCGGAAAATCTGCATGCATGGTGTCAACAGAACGGTTGGGTTGTGGATATCCTGATCAACAACGCCGGAGTATTCTTCTTTAACAAACTCTGCGACACTTCCATGCGCCGCATCGAACTCATGTTGCAGCTCCATATCATGACGGTTGCCAAAATGACGCGGCTCTTTGCTGAGGATATGATTCAACGCGAACTGACAGAAGATGAGGCGGCTACGCGCATATGCGGGCGTAAGCGCATGCGCGGGTATATATTAAATATGAGTAGTATGTCGGCTTGGATGGCAATGCCCGGAATACAGACATACAATGCCTCAAAAGCCTTTATCTATAATTTCTCCAAATCCCTTTGGTATGAATTGACTCCCCAAAACGTATGTATTACCGTGATGGCGCCCGGAGCGGTGGACACTGCGCTTTTCGGACTTGCTCCGAATCTACGCAAACTGGCTGTCAATCTGACGGTTGCTATTCCGCCCGAGAAACTGGTCAAAAGGGCTCTGCGAAAAATGTTCCGCAACAAAAAAGCGGACACGCCGGGTGTTATCAACTGGCTCTGTACTCCGCTTTTGAAGCATACACCGGATTGGATCCTTTTCCTCGCACAGAAGAAACTTGCCAAATACCAAAAATAGCACCGCGCGGTGCTATTTTTTTAGAAATGCCCTTTAGTTAATGTGCGGCGAGCATGTTTTCGGGATTAAGCAACCGATCTAATTGCTCCTGGCTCAGGATGCCGTGTTCCAGTACAAGGTTATAAACGCTTTTCCCGGTTTCTAATGCTTCCTTGGCTATTTTTGTCGATGCCTTGTAGCCGATGACAGGGTTTAGAGCGGTTACGATGCCGATGGAGTGCTTGACTGTCTGTAGGTTATGCTCGCGGTTGATGGTGATGCCGTCAATACATTTGGTACGAAGAATGGCCATCACATTCTTTAACCATGTGATGGATTCGAAAATACACTCTGTGATAATTGGTTCCATGACATTGAGTTGCAGTTGGCCGGCTTCGGCGGCAAATGTGACGGCGGTGTCATTGCCTATCACTTTGAAGCACACCTGATTGGTCACTTCGGGAATGACGGGATTCACTTTGCCGGGCATTATGGAACTGCCTGGTGCCATGGGCGGCAGATTGATTTCATGCAGACCACAGCGTGGACCGGATGCCATGAGGCGCAGATCGTTGCATGTCTTGCTCAACTTGACTGCCAGACGTTTCAGGGCTGCCGAATAGCTCACATAGGCACCCGTGTCCGGAGTCGCTTCAACAAGGTCACTTGCCAACACAAATGGTTCGCCGGTTAACTCGCACATCTTCTTGATACACAACTCGGCATAGCCTGCTGTCGCATTGAGACCCGTGCCGATTGCGGTTCCGCCCATATTGATTTCGTACAACAGGTTTACGTTTCGTCCCAGATTGGCTATTTCCTCCTCCAGATTGTTGGCGAAAGCGTGGAACTCCTGTCCGCTGGTCATCGGTACGGCATCTTGTAACTGAGTGCGACCCATTTTGATAGAGTCGTTGTATTCATCGCCTTTCTTGCGAAGCGATTCGATAAGACGCTGTAACTCTGCTACCAATCCGCGGTTCATGCGTATGAAAGCATAGCGGAAGGCGGAAGGGTAGGCGTCGTTTGTACTCTGGGCGCAGTTAACATGGTCGTTGGGGGAGCAGTACTGATACTCGCCGCGCTGATGACCCATTATTTCAAGAGCGCGGTTGGCTATCACTTCGTTCGCGTTCATGTTTACGGTTGTGCCGGCTCCGCCTTGTACCATATCCGTCGGGAACTGGTCATGCATCTTGCCGTCAATAATCTCGCGGCAGGCTTGGGCGATAGCGGAATAAATCTCGTCATGGATGACACCTAATTCATGATTTGCCTCCACCGCCGCCAGTTTGATGTATGCCATTGCGATGATGTATTCCGGAAAATCGGACATCTTAAGATTGGACACTTTGTAGTTGTCTATGCCGCGTTGTGTCTGAACGCCGTAGTACGCTTCTGCGGGAACTCTCATCTCGCCCAGCAAGTCTGATTCAATACGATATTTTTCCATATTTCTCATTTTTAATTCTCAATTCTCAATTCTCAATTCTCAATTGACTAAAATTCTCAATTCTCAATTCTCAATTCTCAACTCTCAACTCTCAATTCTCAATTTTCATAAGTGATTTTACGAACTCCACGCGGTTAAAGCATTGTAGATCTGTCATTTTTTCTCCGAGACCTATATAACGCACGGGTATTTTGAACTGGTCGCTGATGCCGATGACTACGCCGCCTTTGGCGGTCCCGTCCAGTTTGGTGATGGCGAGAGACGATACTTGCGTCGCCGCTGTGAACTGGCGTGCTTGTTCGAACGCGTTTTGGCCTGTCGAACCGTCTAATACCAGCATCACGTCGTGTGGCGCATCCGGCACCACTTTCTGCATCACGTTCTTTATTTTCGTCAACTCGTTCATTAGGTTAATCTTGTTATGCAGTCGTCCGGCGGTGTCTATGAGAACGACATCCGCATCATTCGCTTTGGCGGATTGCAAGGTGTCGAAGGCTACGGAGGCTGGGTCGGAGCCTTGTTGTTGTTTGATGACGGGAACGCCTACGCGCTCACCCCATATGCACAACTGCTCCACGGCTGCTGCGCGGAATGTATCGGCGGCACCAAGGTACACTTTCTTTCCTGCCGCTTTGTACTGGTAGGCCAGTTTGCCGATGGTGGTCGTTACGCCTACAACCATGATCACATAGGGCTTGGAGGGAAGTGGGGCGGAAAAATCTGCCACTTCTTCCGTGTTGTTCTCTTGAAGCAGAGAGGCGGTCTCTTCAACCAATATCTTGTTCAACTCGCTCGTTCCGATGTACTTGTCGCGTTTAACGCGTTCCTGAATACGCTCGATGATGCGGAGAGTCGTCTCTACGCCTACGTCGGACGTGATCAGAGCTTCTTCCAGGTTGTCCAGCACATCGTCGTCAACGCTGGACTTGCCGGCTATTGCACGACCTATTTTACTCAATACGGACTCTTTGCTTTTCTCCAAGCCTTTGTCAAGAGTCTCTTTCTTCTCGCGGTTAAATAATCCAAAAAATGCCATATTTTTTTACTTGTTTGTCTGTTTTCTCATTTTCCGATAGTCGAGGCGTGCTTTCCAAACGGATAGAGCACTCTCTTTTTTGCCGGTGACAAGGAACATAAGTGTCGCCGCGTAATCCAGAAAGAAACGGATGGTCAGTACGGCCCAGGGGAAACGGCGGTTCTTGTAAATCATCAGCAGATTATTGCGGAAATTGAGGTATGTCTTGCGTGGGTTGTTGTAACTGAGGGAGCCGCCGCCGAGGTGATAAACCATACTTTGCGGCACGCAGGCTAATTGCCATCCGGCGTTGCGCATTCGCCAGCACAAGTCTATTTCTTCCATGTGGGCGAAGAACGATGCGTCCAGTCCTCCCAATTCCTTATAAACGCTCGTCCGTACGCACATGCATGCGCCGGAAGTCCAATCCACGCAGACGATGCTGTCGTATTGACCTTTATCCTCTTCCACGCGTCCGAAACGGCGACCTCGGCAATAAGGATAGCCTAATGGACTGAGGTAACCGCCTGCCGCGCCGGCATGTTCGAAAAAGTCCTTACGAAGCCAACTGCGGATCTTGGGTTGAACTGCTGCCGTTTTCGGATGTGAGTCCATGTAGTCGAGTAGGGGAGTGAGCCAGCCATCTGGTGTTTCCACATCCGAATTGAGCAGCACTACGTATTCGCTTTCCACTTGTGAGATAGCGCGATTATAGCCTTCCGCAAAACCGTAGTTTTGGTCCAGAACTATTGTTCTGACTCCGGGAAACTCATCCCGTAGCACGGCGAGACTGTTGTCTGTGCTTCCGTTGTCTGCTACAATGAGTTCGACGCTGTTTGCATCATTTGCGATGCTTTTCTCCACAGACGGCAGATAGCGGCGCAACAATTCTCCATTCTCAATTCTCAACTCTCAATTCTCAACTCTCAATTCTCAACTCTCAATTCTCAACTCTCAATTCTCAACTCTCAATTCTCCATTCTCCATTCTCCATTCTCAACTCTCAATTCTCCATTCTCAATTCTCAATTCTCAATTCTCAATTCTCAATTCTCAATTCTCCATTCTCAATTCTCCATTCTCAACTCTCAATTCTCAATTCTCCATTCTCAATTCTCAACTCTCAATTCTCAATTCTCAATTCTCAATTCTCCATTCCCATATTTCCATCGGTTATGGCTCCATAGCCACAATTCCGGCTGCTCTTTGATGTTTTGTTCCAACGCGCGTGCATAGGCTGCGGTTATTTCGCCTTCGGCAGTCTCCTGGGGCGTTGCGGACAGCACGCGTATGTCCGTTACGTAGTAACCTCTTCGCGGACGCCGGATATGGCCATAAAAAACCGGGTAGCCGAATTTTTTGCTTAATACCTCTCCGCCGTCCAGAAAGCCCGTCTCTTGATTAAGGAATGTCAGCCAGGTTCGCGTTACGGCGGGACGGGGTTTTTGGTCGCTCAGCAGACCAACGGTCACCGGCTGATGGGCTGCGCGGTAACGCAACATCTCACGCAGAATCTGTTGTTTCTCTACGCATTCGCCGCCACGTTTGCCGCGAAGAGCGAGCATCAAACGGTTGGCACTTTTGTTTTTCAGTCTCCTATACACGTTCAGCTCTGTGACGCCTGGACTCAACTCTCGTTGGATGCATGCCTGCCATTCCCAGTTGCCCATGTGCGCTAACATGAATATTCCTCCGCCGGCGGCATCTATCAAACGGTTCACCTCTTCCGTGTTTTGGAAAACCACACGCTCACGCATCTCCTCCTCCGGGCAGCGGTAACCGTAAAAACTCTCTACAAACGTGTCGCATAACTGGTGATAGAAAGCGCGTTCTATCTCTTTGCGCCTTGTCTCTGTCCAATCAGGAAACGACTGGCGGAGGTTCTTCGCCACTATCCGCCTACGGTAGCGAACGATGTGGTACATCAGCGGATATAGGATCCAATCCGCAAACCAATATAGCACGCGGAGTGGAAGGCGGCTTACAACAGAGGCGCAATGTACGAGCATAATAGGCAATAAAAGGTCAGTATTGGCGAGGCTAACAATATACTGTCAAAGCGGTCTAACACGCCGCCGTGGCCCGGAAGGAATGTACCGGAATCTTTCACTCCTACCGAACGTTTCAGCAAACTCTCCATCAAATCGCCCATCGTGCCGAATGTGCTGACCAGGAATCCGAATCCAAGGGCAAGATAAACTCCGGCGCGCTCTATTCGAATGCTGTTGAACCAGTCTGTATGCTGGTATAGCAGGTATGAGGCAAGGAGAGTGAAAACAAATCCGCCGATTAAGCCTTCCCAACTCTTCTTCGGACTGATATGGGGAGTCATCTTGTGATTGCCGCCTTTGCGTTTGGCGGTCAGACTGCCTACGCAGTAAGCACCCGTGTCATTTATCCAAATCAACACAAACAACGTTAACAGGAGCTTGTTGTCCATAAAATAGAGAAATCCCAATGTCGCTAACGGTAGAGCAACCATGAACTGGGAAATCAAAAAATTACCCCAATTCTGAACAGGACGTCCCGAATGGTTCCATATCTCGTCCAACAGAGTAATCACTACTATCGGCAGATAGGCGGTGCCTATGATGGCGCCCAATTCATAATAATCTGATCCGCCACGAGTGCCCCATGAGAAACAGGTAATCATCGCCCATAGTACCACAGTCGCTACGAAAGAATAGATGCGCAACGAGCGAGGAGACTTAACCAATCGGTGAAGTTCATCTACTGCCAGCACGCAAAATATGAAAAATAATCCGCAAAAAGCGTAGGGACTCCATAGTATGGAACCGACCACGCACGCTACAAACACGCTACCGCTCAGGGTTCGTTTGATGAGTTCTGACATAAGCTTCTTTCCTATTTGGGCTGCAAAGGTACAAAAAAATTTGCATATATGCAAATAAAACAGCATTTTTTTTTATTTATATAGAAACTTCCCATCCCATCTCTCATCCCATCCACCTTCCATCCACTTCCCATCCACTTCCTATCCCATTCTCTTCCCATCTCTCATCCCATCTCTCTCTCTTCCCATCCACCTTCCATCCACTTCCTATCCACCTTCCATCCACTTCCCTTCCCATCTCTCTCATCCCTCTTTGCCTTTAGAGCAAAAAATGCTCCGCCTGTTTTGCCGTCCACCATCCGACGTCTATATACTTCTTCTTCCATTTCAGGCGAATGTCATTCGCCGCTCTAAATCTGGCTTTTATCCTAAAAACGTGGCATTTTTAAAAGTGCCCTTTTATTGTTGCCCCATAAAAAAGTTTCGTTTCATTCGCCTAATTCGCCGTTTTTTGAATCATTTTGGATAATTTTTGACAAAAAGAAAAAAATTCGTTTAATTCGCCTAATTCGCCGTTTTTGGGATTATTTTGGATAATTTTTGACATATAAAATACGATTTATTGTTTTTTGACACACCTTCATTGGAAATGTCGCCCCTCGTCCACGATGTCCTGTGTTCGCGCCCTCCGAGCGCGAAAAAATACTTTTTTATCACTTTTGCCACACCTCCGTTAATACACGTCCTCCATCTTTTATTAATACGCATACAAGAAATGTACGAGGCAACACTAGACCATACCTAGACCATATCTAGACCATACCTAGACCATACCTAGACCATATACGGTATGTTACTATACTATCACTTTCCCCTGTAAATAGTTCTGGAAATCCGTTTCCATACATTTCCTTGCCTGATTTTTTTAATTTCCGAGGAAATTATTTGCGTATGTCAGATTTTTGTTGTAAATTTGCAGCCGAAATGAAAAATATACGTAATTTTTGTATTATTGCCCATATCGACCACGGCAAAAGCACCCTCGCCGACAGAATGTTGGAGTTGACAGGAACCGTTGACGT
>ONQO01000020.1 GCA_900319995.1 uncultured Bacteroidales bacterium | reverse complement strand
GAACTGCTGGGTGCAGAAACGGCGCATGAAGACATTGAGCCATTTGTCAATGGTTTGCTCATCATACTGATCTTCAAAGGCTTGCACCGCCATGTATTTTATTTTCTCGCGTGTAAATCCGAATCGCATGAAATAGAACAGGAAGAAATCGTGCAGTTCATACGGCCCCACTTTGTCTTCCGTCTTTTGTGCAATCTGTCCTTCCGCGTCGGTGGGCAAAAGTTCCGGTGAAACCGGCGTATCTACTACATCAAGCAGGATTGAACGGAGCGGTTCTCCGTACATGTTTTCCGCAGCATACCGGACGAGATAGCGTACGAGCGTCTTGGGAATACCGGCATTGACGGAATACATGGACATCTGGTCTCCGTTGTAGGTACACCACCCGAGCGCCAATTCACTCAAATCGCCCGTACCCACCACTAATCCGTTCAGTTCGTTTGCCAGATCCATCAGTATGAGTGTACGTACGCGCGCTTGTGCGTTCTCATAAGTAATATCGTGTCTGTCCATGTCATGCGCGATGTCGTTGAGATGCTGCATTGTCACCTCGCAAATGGAAATCTCACGATGCGTAATACCCAGTTCCTCCATGAGTTGGAGCGCATTCTGATATGTACGGTCAGAGGTTCCGAAACCCGGCATTGTCACTCCGACGATACGGTTACGGTCATACCCCAACAAATCGGCTGTCTGCACGCAGACGAGCAACGCAAGCGTGCTGTCCAAACCGCCGGAGATACCTATTTCGAGCGTTTGGGCATGTGTATGCTCCCAACGTCGTGCAAGCGCACTGGTCTGAATGGAGAAGACATCCATGCAGTACTGGTCTTCCTTGCCTTTCTTGGGCAAGAACGGCGCAGGTGAGAAAGTACGGTGAACAGGTTCGGTAAACTCCTCTTCCCGCTCAATCGGCGCCACGTTGATATGGCGATAGTGCCCGGTTTTGTCTTTCGTGAAGTTCGTATTCCGCTGCCTATCGGTACGCAAACGCTCGATGTCCAGTTCCTGAATAATCATCGAATTCTCCCGTTGGAATCGCTCTCCTGCGGTGAGGATGTCTCCGTTTTCCGCGATATAGGTACTGCCGGAGAAAACAACATCGGTGGTTGATTCGCCAACGCCGGACGATGTGTAAATATATCCGCAATGAACACGCGCGGACTGCTGTTTGATCATCTGTTTGCGGAAGATATGTTTTCCGATGATGCAGTTGGAACTGGAGAGATTGAAGATGATTTCTGCCCCCTGAATAGCCAATTGGGTCGAAGGAGGAAGCGGAGACCACAAGTCCTCGCAAATCTCTATACCAAAGGTATAGTTGCGTGTGCAGAAGAGCAGGTCTGTACCGAAAGGCACTTCTCCGCTCCAAATCTCAATCTTCGGAATCCGCGGCGCGATACCTCCGGGCGTGTATTCGCGTGCAGCCCGTCCGGAAGTGAACCAACGTTTTTCGTAGAACTCGCCCGTATTCGGCAGATTTACCTTGGGTACAACACCCATTACTTCGCCGTCAGTCATCACAAACGCACAGTTGAACAGATCGTTATCTACCTGCAGCGGAGCGCCGACCAGCACAATGATTGCCTTGCCACGCGTGTAATCGCATATACCTTCCAACTCACGCATAGAGCTCTGCTGTAAAGCCTGGGTAAAGAACAAATCCGCACAAGTGTAACCCGTGAGACTCAACTCGGGAAAGCAGATCACCTCTACGCCATCTTCGATTGCTTCATCAATCTGGGCGCGAATCTGCTCCGCATTGTAACGGCAATCCGCTACACGCATCGTCGGCACTGCTGCCGCTACACGAACAAATCCAAAATTGGTATTCATAAAGACGTAATTTTTGTCAGTTACAATTTAGGCCGCAAAGTTACAAAAAAAATATTACATATGCAAATATATAAGGTAAAATTTACAAAAAACGCGCGCGCACTTGCGTATATAAAAAAAATGTTGTACCTTTGCACGAAATTTGGATTTGTATATCTGATTAACAAAAATATGAATATTTCGTACAAATGGTTAAAACGCTACATTGATTTGCACGATGATGCACAAACAGTAGCTAAAATCCTTACCTCTATCGGTCTTGAGGTGGGTACAGTGGAGGAGAAAGAAACAATCCGTGGAGGATTGAAAGGTCTCGTAGTGGGAGAAGTGCTAACTTGCGAACCCCACCCTAATTCAGACCACTTGCATATTACCAAAGTGAATATCGGCGAAGGTGAACCGCTGCCTATTGTATGCGGAGCACCGAACGTAGCTGCCGGACAGAAAGTCATCGTCGCTACTATCGGAACCGTGCTCTACGATGGAGACGAATCGTTCACTATCAAGAAAGGCAAACTGCGCGGCGAGGATAGTTGGGGTATGATCTGCGCGGAAGACGAGATCGGTGTGGGAACAGACCATGCAGGTATCATCGTCCTGCCTAACGACACTCCGGTCGGCATGAAAGCAGCGGACTACTACCACATTGAGAATGACACGATTATCGAAGTGGACATCACACCTAACCGCTCGGACGCGTGTAGCCATTTTGGCGTAGCCCGCGACCTTTACGCATACTACAAAGCGCACGGACAGGAAGTGGCGCTTACCAAACCGTCCGTCGAGGAATTCGACAAATTACAAATTACAAATGACAAATGTCAAATAAGCGTCCATGTGGACGCGCCCGATGCTGCCCCGCGTTATTCGGGTCTCTACATCAAAGGCGTGGAAGTGAAAGAATCACCGGAATGGCTCAAAAACAGCCTGTTAGCCATCGGTCTTCGTCCGATTAACAACGTCGTCGATGTCACAAACTTCGTGCTCCACGAGATGGGACAAGCGCTTCATGCCTTCGATGCCGACAAGATAAAGGGCAACGAGATTCATGTTCGCTATGCCAAACAAGGTGAGAAATTCGTCACCCTCGATGGCGTAGAACGTAAAATGGACAGCCGTGACCTCCTGATCGCCAACAAAGAAGAGGCGATGTGCATAGCCGGTGTCTTCGGAGGACTCGAAAGTGGTGTAACAGAAAACACCAAGAACATCTTCTTGGAGTCAGCATACTTCGACCCTGTAACCATCCGCAAAACCTCTCGCCGCCACCAACTCCAAACCGATGCCTCCTTCCGTTACGAACGTGGTTGTGATCCGTGCAACACACTTTACGTTTTGAAACGTGCTGCAATGCTTATCCAAGAGTTAGCCGGAGGAGAGTTTGTCGGAGCTATACATGACAATATTGCAAGTCAAGAGCTACTCTCACCGTGGTCTGTTACTATCGACATCAACCGTGTCTACTCTCTCATCGGTAAAGCCATCGGTGAGGACACCATAGAAACAATCCTCACAGCCCTCGAAATCAATATAGTTGCCAAACATGGCGACTCCTGGCAGTTGGAAGTTCCGCGTTACCGCGTGGATGTACAACGCGAGTGCGACATAGTGGAAGACATTCTCCGTATTTACGGCTATGACAATATTGAGTTCCCTGAGAAACTGAACACCAGTCTCGCATATGGCGTCAAACCCGATCCCGAGAAACTGCGTCGCCGAATCGCGGAGCAACTCACAGCACAGGGTTTCAACGAGATCCTCAATAACTCGCTTACCAAAGTATCGTACTACGAGCCGTTGACCCAACTGACATTGGACACCTGTGTCAAGATCATGAACCCCTTGAGCCAAGACCTCGGCGTAATGCGTCAAACCATGCTCTTCGGCGGTCTGGAGTCTATCGCACGCAACGCAAACCGCAAGAACAGCGACCTCAAGTTCTACGAGTTCGGAAACTGCTATCACTATAAAGCGAATCCTGCGGCCCGTGAGCACAACCCCGAGAACCCGCTCGTCGAATATTCGGAAGAGCCGCATTTGGCTCTCTGGCTCACCGGTAATAAAGCCCCACAGACTTGGGTGCGCAAAGAAGAGAAGACTTCTTTCTACCAACTCCGCGCATATGTGAATAACATCCTTGTGCGTCTCGGTGTCGATCTCTCCAAAACGACCGTAGAGCGTCTGGAAAACGAACTCTTCTCCGATGGTCTTGTTCTCAAAGCCGTTAACGGCAAAGCACTCGGCTATATTGGCATCGTGGCTCGCAAGCAACTCAAGATCTTCGACATAGATCAGGAAGTCTTTTATGCTGACCTCGATTGGAACCAACTGCTCAAACAAAACAAACAATACAAAGCGGTCATCAACGACTTGCCTAAATATCCGGAGGTAAAACGTGACTTTGCGCTCCTTGTGGATAAATCCGTTGAGTTCGCAGACCTCGCTCGTGCTGCCTTTGGAACCGAGAAGAAACTGCTCAAGAACGTTTATCTGTTTGATGTTTATGAGGGCAAGAACATCGAAGCAGGCAAGAAATCCTATGCCCTATCCTTCATCCTCCAAGATGCAGAGAACACGCTCAAAGATACGCAGATTGAGAATATTATGAACCGCCTAAAGGCAACATTCGAAGAGAAATTCAATGCTACCCTCCGCTGATCAAAACGAAATATTAAAACGTCGCACTTTTGCAATCATCTCGCACCCGGATGCCGGTAAGACGACTTTGACCGAGAAACTTCTGCTCTATGGAGGCGCTATTCACGTAGCCGGAGCGGTCAAATCTAACAAGATCCGCAAAACCGCTACTTCCGACTGGATGGAGATTGAGAAACAACGTGGTATTTCCGTAGCTACTTCCGTCATGGGATTCGACTACGCGGACCATCATATCAACATCCTCGACACGCCGGGTCACCAAGACTTTGCAGAAGATACGTTCCGTACGCTTACTGCCGTGGATTCAGCTATCGTCGTCATCGACTCCGCGAAAGGTGTCGAGGCGCAGACTCGCCGACTCATGGAAGTGTGCCGAATGCGTAAAACACCGGTCATGGTCTTCATGAACAAGATGGACCGCGAGGGTAAAGATCCGTTCGACTTAATGGACGAAGCGGAGAAAGAACTCGGTATTCATTGCACGCCTGTCACATGGGCGAACGGACAAGGACTAAAGTTCGAATCCGTCTTCGCACTTAACAACCGACCTTCTGTACTTACTCCGAAACTGGAAGAAGACCTCGAAATGATTGATGGTGTCTATCCTGAGTTTGACAAAGAAGCATACCTGCGTGGAGATCTCGCACCGGTCTTCTTTGGCTCAGCGTACAAGACCATCGGCGTGCAAGAACTCCTTGATTTTCTCGTAGAGAACGCACCCTCTCCTCTTCCGGTAACAGCTGAAGAGCGCACCGTAGAACCGATGGAAGATAAGTTCACCGCCTTCTGTTTTAAGATCCACGCGAACATGGATCCGAACCACCGCTCGTGTATCGCCTTCTTCAAGATATGTTCCGGTAAGTTCCTGCGCAACACCTATTATTATCACGTGCGTAAGGACCAACAAATGCGTTTTGCTGCTCCGACATGCTTCATGGCGCAAAAGAAAGAGACCGTTGATGAAGCGTTTGCAGGAGATGTAGTGGGTCTGCCCGATACCGGAAACTTCAAAATCGGAGACACGCTCACCTCAGGTGAACACTTGCATTTCAAAGGCTTGCCGTCCTTCTCGCCGGAGATGTTCAAATACATTGACAATGCAGACCCCATGAAGCAGAAACAACTCGATAAGGGTATCAACCAACTCATGGACGAAGGTGTGGCGCAGCTCTTTGTGAGCCAACTCAACGGCCGTAAGATCATCGGAACGGTGGGACAACTGCAGTTTGAGGTCATCCAATACCGTTTGGAGCATGAGTACCAAGCCAAATGCAAATGGCAACCACTCCAGATGTACAAAGCCTGCTGGATTGAGTCCGACGACGATGCCGAACTCGACATGTTCAAGAAACGCAAAGCGCAATACATGGCAACCGACAAAGAAGGTCGCGATGTCTTCATGGCGGACTCCGCCTATGTCCTCTCCATGGCGCAACAGGACTACAAACACATTACGTTCCACTTCACCTCAGAATTCTAGAATACTAGAGAACTAGTTAGACTAGAGAGACTAGCAAACAACAAAACAAATATCATTATGAAAAACAAATCACTTCAACTTCGCCTCATCGTAATGAACTTCCTTGAGTTCGCTGTTTGGGGCGCGTACTTAACCTCTATGGGGCGCTATTTAGGGGCTCACGGTATGGGAGGTAACATTGGCTGGTTCTATTCTATTCAAGGTATTGTCAGCCTGTTCATGCCAGCTTTGATGGGTATTGTTGCGGACCGATGGATGCAAGCGCAGAAAGTGTTGAGTTTATGTCATGGCTTGGCTGGACTTTTCATGTGCGCTGCAGGCATGTATGCTTTCACATCGGGAGCTGATGTGGCATTTGCTCCTTTATTTACACTCTACACACTATCGGTAGCGTTCTTCATGCCTACGATAGCGTTGACCAACTCGGTCGCTTTCAATGCGTTAGTAAAAGCAGGTATGGACACCGTGAAGGATTTTCCACCCATTCGTGTTTTTGGTACTGTTGGATTCATAGCCACAATGTGGGTGGTCGATATCGTTGGCGCTATGGATACGCCTGCGCAATTTGTCATTAGTGGTGGTCTGAGCATTGCTTTAGCTGTTTATTCATTGACTCTGCCTGCTTGCGAAATCAATAAAACCGAAGGCAAAGTGGACATGGTTGAAGCGCTCGGACTCAAAGCTTTTGCGCTCTTCAAACAAAAGAAGATGGCATTGTTCTTCATCTTTTCTATGCTTTTAGGAATGTGCTTGCAAGTTACAAACGGATATGCAAACCCTTTCTTAGGAAGCTTTGAATACTTCCAGGAATGGTCTAACACATTTGGGGTTCAGCACTCTGGAATCCTCATTTCAATCAGTCAGATTTGCGAGGCGCTTTGTATTCTTGCTATTCCGTTCTTCCTCAAACGGTTTGGAATCAAGAATGTGATGTTCATGGCAATGCTGGCGTGGGTATTCCGATTTGGTTTCTTTGGAGCCGGTAATCCGGGTTTCCCTGGAGTTCTGTTGTTTGTGCTCAGTTGCATCGTTTATGGTTTTGCATTTGATTTCTTTAATATCTCCGGTGCTCTTTACGTAGATCAAGAGACCGCTCCGGCACAGCGTTCTTCGGCGCAAGGACTCTTTATGATGATGACCAACGGTTTAGGTGCTACCATCGGTACGCTTGCCGCTCAAGCAATCGTTAATAAGACCGTGCCTATGATTGATAAAGCGACAGAACTGGACACATTAGGTGTTGTTCGTAATGCTGACGGAGCTATTGATTGGCAGAACATTATGGCGGACAAACTACCGCAGATTCATGAGGCCGCCTCCAATATGTGGGCAGGATGGCAAGAAGCGTGGTATATCTTTGCCGGCTTTGCATTAGTGGTGGCTATCGCTTTCTGGTTCTTGTTCCCAAAGACACCGGTGAACAAAAACCTGGAAGTGAAACACTAAATCATAAATCATAAATTATAAATCACATATGTTCCGTAAGGAACTCACATATTATTTTTCTACGCCAATAGCGTACATCGTCATTGGGCTGTACCTATTGGCAATCAGCCTCTTTCTTTGGGTGATTCCCGGTCAATGGAATATCATTGACTCGGGGTACGCCCAAGTGGACGGACTCTTCCAACTCAGCCCCTGGTTGTTCATGCTACTCTGCCCTGCATTAACGATGCGCCTGTTCTCCGAAGAGCGTCAGTCGGGCATTTGGGATCTCATTCGCACGAAACCAATCAGTCTCACTCGTATCGTTTTAGGCAAATACTTTGCCGCTTGGACTCTGGTTCTAATAGGATTATTACCGTGCTTCGTGCATTATTTTGTTGTAGCCTACATGGCTGAACCGATGGGAAACCTTGATAGCGGTGCTTTCTTGGGATCGTTCATTGGACTGATCCTACTTAGTGGTACATTTATGGCAATTGGAGTACTTTGTGCTACTTTCAGCAAAAGCCAAATCGTTTGCTTCATCGCAGCAGCATTGAGTTGCTTTGTGCTGTATTGGCTATTGCTGCAGGACCACTACTCTGCCCTTTCTCGTGGTGTCTTAGACCTACGCGACGTGATTTTCTTTATCACCATCTCAACCCTTGCCATCCTTGCGTCCATCGTCACGATAGATCACATGACAAGAAAATAAATGGTACATGGTAAATGACTAAATTGTAAATGGTATGACTCGTATTGGTCTCTTATCGGATACGCATGGACTGTTGGACAAACGTGTCTTTGAGCACTTCAAAGATGTTGATGAAATCTGGCATGCCGGAGATATCGGTTCTATCGAAGTGCTACAGAAACTCCGTGAGTTCAAACCCACGCGCGCTGTCTTTGGCAATATGGACAGCGGAGATGTGCGGTACTCACTAAGCGAGTTCTACCGTTTTCGCGTAGAAAATGTCAACGTCCTTATGACCCATATAGGCGGTTATCCCGGACATTATAACCCCTGGCTCATTCCCTGGTTTCGAAAAAGCCTCGAAGCCAAAAAAGCCTTACTAATCAATGACAAATCACCAATTACCAATGACCAACCACCAATAACCAATAATGAAACCATCGATCTTTTCGTCTGCGGTCATAGCCACATTCTGAAAGTTCAATATGATCCGGTTTTTAAGTTCATGACTATGAATCCCGGAGCTGCAGGTAAACAAGGATGGCAACCATGCCAGACGCTGTTAAGATTTACAATAAATGGTGCAAAATTGGACAATTTAGAGGTCATTGAACTCGAAAAATTGTAAAAATTGTCGTTTTTGGCCTAAATATGTTTTATAACATAAAAAATAATTTGGTCATTTAAGAAAAAAGCAGTACCTTTGCACCGGATTTGAAAATGACAAGTCCACTTTACAAAATAACCGCTTGGAAATGCTCCTACTGGTAAATGACCAAATGGTAAATGATTAGACCAATCTTTTTTGTACCTTAAATAAACAGACTAATACCTTAGAAAAACAGGCGTCGCGATGACGACTGTTTTCGCTTTTAGAAAAGACCTCTTAACTATATAAATCCCGCCACTCTCTCGAGTCGCGGGATTTTCGTTGTTTTAATCCTTTTTGGGTACGTATTGGGTAGTACAATGACTAACGAATATCCAACGAATCACTAAGGTATCACTAACGATTGGACTATCACCGGAACTGATTTGAGTCAGTGACTATACAAAAAAATGACATGACACTTTTGACACTTTTGACACTTTCTATCTTTTTGATAGCTTTCGTAGTATCTATAATATCAAAATGTCAGGAAGCAAATAAAAATCGCACGTATTTTTGACCTTTTGCAAGAAAGTGTCAAAAGTGTCAAAAGTGTCAGTGCGAATTTTCATAAGAAAAGTGAGAATTTATCTATTAATGTCATCCATTTGCCAAAGGTAACCTTAGGAGGGAATTTTATTCCTTGCCCAGCAGCCACTCTGCCAAATCGATGATCTGAATACCTTGATAATCATATTTTGGTACACGCGTGCGAGCAATAATGAATTTGGGATACACATCTTTGATTTGCAAAAGTGGCGAGTACTCGCGTTCAAAGGTTTCTTTGGAACTGATATTATCGCTCACTTGAATATATATCTTTTCATTTCCTCGCATCGCCACAAAATCAATCTCTTTCTGGTATAGTTTGCCGACATAGATATCATATCCACGCCGCAACAATTCCAACGCGACCAAATTCTCATAGATGTGCCCGTAGTCCATGTTACGAATACCGAGTAACGCATAGCGGAAGCCGCTATCTACCAAATAATATTTATTGAGCGATTGAAGATACTTCTTTCCGCGCACGTCATAGCGTTTGATTTTATACAACATAAAGGCACGGCATGTGTAATCCAAGTAATCCGAAATGGTATGATTATTGGTTGCTATACCCTGCGTTTTCAATATCTCCGCTATTCCGTTGGGGGAACAGGTATTGCTCACATTATCCATCATATATTCCATCAATCGGGGCAATACTTCGGAATCCGCCAAATGGTACTTTTCTACCAAGTCACGCTGCAAAATGGTATTATATACATCTCTGATATATTGCCTGCGTTTCGTCTCTGATGGATAAGGATAGCTACCACTCAGCCCTCCCTCCAACACGTATTGGTCAAACTGGGATTGTATTTCTTTCTCCCCGTAATAGGTACGATACTCTGCAAAACTAAAAGGCAGAACAGGAATTTCTATATAGCGGCCTGTAAATAAGGTGGCTAAATCCGAACTGAGCAAGAAAGCATTGGAACCGGTTAGATAGATGTCGTATTTCTCAGACGCATGGAGACTATTGATAGTCCACTCAAAATGGGGACATAATTGTACCTCGTCTATGCAAATATAATTGTTTTTGCCCGATATATAACGGCTTTCTATATACTGATGCAAGGCATGGTACTCCTTCAGCGACTCTGTATCCAACAGGCGGAAGTCAATAAAGATGATATTGGATTGCTCATCTGTATGGCGCACCCATTCCATGAATGCAGTTAGCAATTTAGACTTACCGCTACGCCGTACACCGGTGATAATTTTCAAATCCAGAGTGCCTTTTGCCTCTTTCAATTGATCCAGTAATAATGTGCGTTCAATTAGTTTCATTTCCAAAACTTCAATTATTTTCATTTTTCAGAAATCCGCTGCAAAGGTACACAAAAAAAATGACACTTGCAAATATAAGTGTCATTTTTTTGTATTTTTGTATTTTCTTTACTTGATCTCGCGGGCTTTGATGCCATCGCGCTCGAGGAGGGCATTGATGGTTGGTTCACCGCCACGGAAACGGACGTATAAATCCATAGCGCGCTCGGTTCCTCCCTTTTCAAGGATGTTCTCGCGGAAACGCTTGGCGGTTTTCTTGTCAAAAATAGTGCCGCTTTTCTTTTGCGCTTCTTTGAATACAGAGAAAGCATCTGCATCAAGCAACTCAGACCACTTGTAACTATAGTATCCTGCTGCATAGCCACCAGAGAAGATATGCGTGAACGCAGTACACATCTGAGTGCCGGGAACGGTAGGAAGAACCTGAACCTGTTTCATTGCATCGTCGCTAAAACGGCAGACAGACTCAATCGTACCTATTGTCTCATTTACTTCAAATGGTTTCTCTATCGTATGCCAAGCCATATCGAGGTAACCGAAACTGAGCTGGCGTACACACGAATATGCGGCATGATACGTTTGACTCGCATGCATCTTATCCAGCAACTCCTGCGGAAGGCTCTCACCTGTCTTATAGTGCTTGGCAAAGGTATCGAGGAACTCTTTCTCGTCAATGAAGTTTTCATTAAACTGGCTGGGCAACTCCACAAAATCTCTCGGCACATTGGTTCCACTTTGCGCACTATATTGGCAACGAGTCAGCATACCGTGTAGCGCATGACCGAACTCATGCAGGAACGTGCGTACCTCATCATAGGTAAACAGAGCAGGTTTGTCAGCCGTTGGACGGGTGAAATTCATCACATTTACAATATGCGGACGATGATCTTTCTTGCCTACCATATACTGCGGTTGGAAATCATTCATCCACGCACCGCCACGTTTTCCGTCACGTGGATGGAAATCCGCATAATAGACAGCAAGGAATTTGCCATTCTCATCAAATACCTCGTACGCCGTTACTTCCGGATGATATACTTGTATATCCTTGTTCTCTTTGAATTGGAGACCATACAAACGCTCTGCGAGACCGAAAACACCTTTCTTCACGCTCTCCAACTCAAAATACGGACGCAAATCATCATCGGAAATAGCATATTTCTCTTGTTTGAGTTTTTTGGAATAGTAACTCCAATCCCACGGCTGCAACTTGGCATAGAACCCGTGCGCCTTGGCGTATTCTTCCACTTCGCGAACTTCTTGTTGAGCGGCAGGCATATACGCATCACGTAACTGGTTCAGCAGATTATATACGTTCTCCGGTGTCTCTGCCATCGTCTTGTAAAGCGATTTCTCTGCGTAGGTTTTCTTGTCAAAAAGGTTGGCAAGTGCCAGACGCGTATTAACTATCTCCACTATGATTCCGGTGTTGTCAAACTCGCCGCCGATGCATCTTCCGACATTCGCCATATACAACTCGCGGCGGATATCACGGTTATCAAGATCCTGCATTACAGGAATTGTGGTCGTGGGTTTGAGGTTCAGTAACCATCCTTCAAGACCTTTCTTCTCGGCATTGGCACGCAACATTCCTTTAGTGTCCTCATTCAAACCGCTCAAAAGAGACTCATCGGTAATGAGCATCGTCCATGCGTTGGTTGCCTTAAGTACGTTCTGACCGTATTGAAGGGTCAACTTGCTCAACTTGGCGGTTAACTCTCTGTATTTCTGTTTGTCTTCAGGACTTAAGTTAGCACCGTTGTTTGCAAAACTCTCATAGATATCCTCCAATAGTTTCATCTGTGCCTTATTGAGTTTCAGCTGGTCACGCTGGTCGTACACAGTCTTTATTCGTTGGAATAACTTCTCATTTAGGCGGATAGACGACGAATACTCTGACAGTTTCGGACTCAGTTCCATTTCTATCTGTTGAAGACTGTCACTGGTTTCTGCACTCGTCAGGTTATAGAAACACCCTGCTACTATACTTAACATCTCACCTGATTTCTCATATGCTTCAATGGTGTTAAGAAAAGTAGGAATAGAAGGATTGTTGGTTATTGCATCTATCTCATGTAAGCCACGCTTCATCGCCTCTTCAAAGGCTGGCATATAATGCTCCGCGTGTATTTCGTTAAAAGGGTACGTGCCGTGAGGCGTTTTCCATTTCTTGTACTCAAAGAACGGATTCGTGGCAGCAGTGACTGCCAAAACAGATGTGGCAAATGCCATACTCATAACTAATTTTCTCATTTGTAAGTAATTGTTTTAAATTCATAATTCCTACTTCTTTTTCCCTCGTAGAAGATTAATGTCACCCGAAAGCTGATATATACCTATAACCGATTCATCGGCATTCAGTTTTTTCTTCGTGTAAGCAGCTTTCAAACCAATATAACGGGCGTTTTGAGGAGCATCGGTTCCTAATGCCCGTATTACATAGTAATACGCTCCTTCTGCCGCGGGACGACCGTTAATAGTTCCATCCCAACCTTTCGCAGGATCCGTCCACTCATACACAAGATGTCCCCAACGGTTATATACCCAGCAATGAAACTCCTTCAGAGACCTGTATGCTACACGAAACTCGTCATTCTTGCCGTCACCGTTTGGAGTGAATACATTGGGCACTGCCAGATAGGATTCGGCTATAGCCACTGTCATCTCCGTGGAATCGGATGTGCAGTACGGATTATTGACCGAACATACGACACGATATGAACCGGGTTCTGTAAACACGTATCGGATATCCTGGTCGTTACGTGTTACAATAAGTTCCGTCGATTTGTATATGGACCAGCGGAAGAATTTTGCACCCGGAGTAGGATTCGAATAGAATGCCACTTCCAAAGCGCCGCTGTATTCTGATCCTTGTACAAGCGTCTGGCTCGTGGGACGATTCCGTTCGTTTGATTTCTCACCTTCTTCGCCACGCGCTGTTGCCAAAGAAGTCAATTCATGCTTAACTGCACGCACATCTTCCTCTTTCAGTTCTGTTTCCACACAGGCTGAATCCATGCCAAGTGTACTGCGGATATCCGCATCGTAGCAAAGACGGATAGGTGTTTGACCGTATAATGGAGGCAGGATATAATTGCCGGCATGCAAAGTTGCATTGGTCTGGGCTGCCGAATCAACCCATTCTTCCGTATTCCATGCTAACGCATTATATGATAAGGTACACGCGCGCGAATAAGTACCGCTTGTGCCATCCTTACGCTTATAGACATACGGTTTCGGGTCTCCGGACAAGGTCAACGTGGTTGCTTCGCAATCGGGTACTATCGTCAGTGCCAAATCAGATGGCTCTGTGTATTGGAATACATAGAACGGACTATACTCTACTCCATCTTTGACGATATAATAACCGCCTTCATCCATCTTGTACTGGTCTTCTATATCCGTTTCTTTTTCGCCGGTTTCTATTGAATACCAGTCAACCTTCCCTATTTTTGAGTGCACATTGATGTCACCGTTGAAAATGAACAGTGTATCGTTACCATTGACCACCAGTTTTGCGCCCGTACATTCTACATTGATGGGAAGCGCCAAACAAGTTGAAAATTGAAAATTGAAAATTGAAAGGATAATTACCAATCCTATCAACTTCATCCTATGTTTCCTTTCGCCTTTCACTTTTCGCCTAATTACTTGTTTACTCTAAATCGTTCGTTACCGTTCTGGATGAAATCCACAATCTGTTTTGCGGCAGCTATTCCGGCATTGATATTGGCCTCTGCCGTTTGTGCACCCATCTTCTTCGGGGTTGCGAAGTAGCGTCCTTCGAATAATGTACGGAACTTCGCGTCCGCAACGGGCATTATATCCGTCATGTATTTCATATCCGGACGTTCTTGTAGCAGAGCTATCAATCCTTCCTCGTCAATTACCTCTTTGCGTGCTGTATTGACCAATATGCCACCCTTGGGCATTAGGTTCACCAAATCATGATTGATTGAGTTCTTCGTCTCTGCAGTAGCCGGGATATGGAGTGAAACGATGTCGCAGGATTTGTATAATTCCTCAGCACTGTGAACAGGCTTTACGTTTGCCGCTACCATTGCCTCATCCGGGCAGTACGCGTCGTAAGCGTACACCTCCATTCCGAATCCTTGCGCGATACGCGCCACATTACGACCGACGTTGCCGAAAGCATGAATTCCTAATTTCTTTCCTTTCAACTCCGTTCCGCTCGTTCCGTTATACAGATTACGTACGGCATAGACCATCAGACCAAGCGCCAATTCCGCCACAGCATTACTGTTCTGACCCGGTGTGTTCATCGCTACAACGCCATGCGACGTTGCTGCCTCCAGATCTATGTTATCATATCCTGCGCCTGCACGGACAACAATCTTGAGTTTCTTAGCCGCGTCTAAAACTGCCGCATCAACGATATCCGAACGGATGATGAGTGCGTCTGCATCAACCACTGCATCCAACAACTGTTGTTTATCTGTATATTTCTCTAAGAGCGCCAATTCATATCCTGCGCCCTCCACCACTTTGCGAATACCGTCAACGGCTACTTTCGCAAAGGGTTTCTCTGTTGCTACTAATACTTTCATTTTATGTACAAGTGTTGTGAAGAACTCGGCTTGCACCGTTTTCTTCCGTGTTGGTTCTGAATAATGAAAAGAGAAGTACGGCATATTTAGTGTAACTTCTCGTATTCGTGGATACAATCGACGAGTGCCTGAACGCCTTCAAGATCCATCGCGTTGTAGCAGGAAGCACGGAAACCGCCAACGAGACGGTGACCTTTTATACCCACCATGCCTTTTGACGTAGCAAACTTGAAGAAATCGTCCTGCAACTCCTCATAACCCGGTTTGAAAACGAAGCAGATATTCATGCGGCTACGATCCTCTTTCTTGCTGATGGTCGGCATGAACAACTTGCTTTCATCCAAACACTTATAGAGCAAATCCGCTTTCGCTTTGTTACGTGCCTCGATCCATTGTACACCGCCATGCGCTTTGAGCCAACGAAGGGTCAGCAATGCGGTATATACCGGAAGTACAGGAGGCGTGTTAAACATCGAACCACCCTCTATATGTGTCTGATAATTCAGCATCGTCGGGATGTAACGGCTCACTTTGCCCAAACAACTCTCTTTGATAATCACAAACGTCACACCTGCCGGTGCAAGGTTCTTCTGCGCGCCACCGTAGATAATATCAAACTGGCTCACGTCAATCGGACGACTCAGAATATCCGAACTCATATCGGCAACCAAAGGCACATTGCCTTTTTTCTTGTAAATCTCCGCCAGTTTCTCATCGTTGATCTCTGTTCCGAAAATAGTGTTGTTGGTTGTGATATGGAAATAATCTGCGTCCTGCGGAATCTCATAATCCGTCGGAATCGAATCCGTCGATGCGGCTACTTCCACTGCCTCGCCGAAGCCCTTTGCCTCTTTGAGCGCTTTCTTCGACCATACACCGGTATTGAGGTAAGCCGCTTTCTTCTCCAACATATTGAACGGTACCATGCAGAATTGCAAACTTGCGCCGCCGCCAAGGAACAGAACGCGATAGCCCTCCGGCACATTCAGCAACTCTTTCATCAACGCTTCAGCCTCGTCCATGACGGGTTGGAAATATTTTGCACGGTGAGAAATCTCCAAGATTGAAAGTCCCTCACCTTGAAAATCCAGTACGGCATCTGCCGTTTGTTTGATTACTTCTTGCGGGAGAATACTCGGTCCCGCATTGAAATTGTACTTTTTCATGATTATAAATCGTTATTTTCTTAACTACGCAAACTTAAACTACGCAAATTACGTAAACTACGCAAACTACGCAAATTACGTAAACTGCGTTTACTTCAACGTGTAATATTTATGATTCCAAGCCGTAGAACGCACGATCGGCAATTCGATGATGCCCTCCTTATGTTGCTTGCCCTGTGCCAAATGCAATGCCATCGCTACTGCTGCCATGTCGTCGTTAGCAGCCTTTGTACTTGGTACTTGGTCACTTTGCACATTAGTAAGGTACTTCCGCAACTCCTCCGGCACTTCTTTTCCGGCTTTTTGCATTCTTTCTGCCAAATCCTTGTTGAACTGTTCTTTGGCGATGCCGGACTTATACTCGCGGTATTGTTTGTCGTGCATCGCAAACTCAAACAACTCCTCGTCGTCCTGTCCTCTATCCCAGCCCAGTTCTTCCATCTCTTTGATGTACTGCGGCAACACGTTCGGATAGAGTTTCTGCGGATCATCGGTATAGAAATCAAAGCCTTTCTCTTTGGCGAGTTCGATGATCTCCGGTGCTAACTTACCCGGCAACTTACCGCTCTTACCCAAGATCATGCCCCACATAGCCGGATCCATACGCGTGAAGTCTTTCTCGCCCATTGAACGACTGAACAGGTTCATCAGCGCTGCGTTCTTCACGTACTGACTGAACGGCGTCACGAGACACGGAGTACCCAACATCGGCCAGATACGTTGTACCTCGTCGAATAGTTGTACGAGCAACTCATCCTCGCTCAACTCTTTCTCGCCTTTCTTCTTGAGGTTCGCATTGATAGCGGCATGCATGCCTTTGAGATCCGCCATCAGCGAACCCATCATGCCGCCAGGCAGACCGCATCCAACGAGCAACGAAGTCATCAGCGCATTCTTCGGATCAATCCAGTAACCCAGGAAATCATCGATAAACGACTGCGTCAGACTGCGTGCCTCCATGTACGCCTTCATGTTGATATCCTTCACGAGGAATCCGGCATCGCGCAACATCGCCTGAATAGTGATCACATCCGGGTGCACTTTTCCCCAGGAAAGGGGCTCTATCGCTACGTCCAGCACATCGCCGCCGGCTTTAGCAACCTCAAGCATCGAAGCCACACTGAAACCCGGACCCGTATGGCCGTGGTATTGGATAATGATATCCGGATGTTTCTCCTTGATTGCCGCCACAATAACGCCCAACATATGCGGACGACCGATTCCGGCCATGTCCTTCAAGCAGATCTCTTGTGCACCGCCTTCAATCAACTGTTCCGCAAGATTGATATAGTACTCCGCCGTGTGCACTTTCGAATAAGTGATGCACATCGTTGCCTGCGCGGTCATGCCTGCCTCTTTCGCCCATTTGATAGACGGAATAATATTACGTGGATCGTTCAAACCGCAGAAAATACGGGTAATGTCGGTACCTTGCGCGTGTTTCACTTTGTACATCAACTGACGAACATCCGCCGGCACAGGATTCATACGGAGCGCATTCAGACCACGGTCCAACATATGCGTCTTGATGCCTGCCTCGTTGAACGGTTTGCAGAACGTACGAACCGCCTGATTAGGGTTCTCGCCATATAGCAGGTTCACTTGCTCACTCGCGCCGCCGTTAGTCTCCACGCGGTCAAAACAACCCATGTCAATAATAACAGGAGCCACGCGGGCCAATTGGTCTTTGCGAGGCACATATCTGCCACTACTCTGCCACATGTCACGATAAACAAGGGAGAATTGAATTTCTTTTTTCATATATTCGTTTTATCTAAATTTTTCGTTATAACGTAATCACGTAATACCGTAATTAAAACCCGAAACTCAGTCCGCAAGTAACCGTAAAATTCTTGCCTTGCAGATATGCCGGAGTAAACTTGTTCAGATAATAGTTCTCCAACGCAGAACCATCCAACTCTTGAGAAGTTCCGTCTGCATTCCAACCTCTGTCTTCTCCTGCTGAACGTGTGGAGGAAGGAGCATATGCGCGCGCATTATTATAGGTCAGATCCACATGAGCATAACAATTGTTGAACACCTCGTAAACTGCCCTGAAATTGATAATATCGTTGCGCCATGTCTTTTCGCCAAAGGGTTTCTGGGAAATGATTGTTCCTATATCTTTGCGGATATAATCATACACATTGTATTTGGTATCATTAGTATAATCCAATGTCAGACGTAAACTGCGGACTGGACGATAGGATAGTTGCACAAAGATACTCTGCGCATTGTCGCCCATATAATGTCCCATGAAGTAACTGTTGGACGTATAATCCAGAACCTTGATGGAGTGCGTATAACTGGCTATGTATGAACGCATAAACTCCCCGCGAAGCGACAATCCTTTTACCGGCCAACCGCTCCAGTTGAAACCGACCAGATAAGAAACAGGATTCTTCTGCGGCTCGGACTTCTTCAAACGGGACAACTTGAACTCATCCAGGAAGAATGAGCCGTAGAGCCGCAGATGGTCTGTCGGGCGAACGGTAATGGTCGCAAAAGCCTGACTGTTTTGGTTCTCGGAATTTAAACCTTTGGTCAACAGATGATCCAACGATTTGAAGAACGCAATCGGAATAAAATATGCAGCCTGCACATTGCGTTCGGCATATACAATAGAGTTTCCGAAACTGAACTGGATATACTTGATGGGCATAAAAGTGAACATGTTCGCCGCCATAAATTTATTGGCAGGTCGATATTCCCTGCCCGTTACGCCTTCTTTCTCGCGCTCGATATAATAATAGGTTGAATCTTGCACATTACTCGGCAACCACGCATGGAAATAATCGAACTGAAACCATTTACACGGCGTTAACTGTAACGTCACCATCGGTACGGCTGGATTGTGAGCCGAGAGGATGTTCGAGCAATGTTGCGCATCGCCCCAGGTGATTCGTTCGCGTTGAACGCCTATGCTACCCCACCACGTATATAGAGAGATACCTCCGCGAGAATCCGAAAAATCACCACCGTAATTAGCCTCCTTATATTGCACGCCGACAAGGTTATTCAATGCCGGACTGGGACTTCCATTGGGTAACCAACCATATGTCAACCGGGAACCCTTTACACCTTGACCGCTCCAACTGTTGTCACGGATAGAACCCCATATGCTCAGGTGTTTGGCAATATCCATCTGAATTTCAGCACCATATACGCGATGCATCAAAAGACCCTTCTTGTTGTAACTCAGGTCCATTCCGAGAATAGGACGCACACGCATCTTGAAAATCTTGTCTTTCGTCAGGATATGCAGACTCGGATCCGCCAACGAGAGATTCGACACATTCGTTATCCATTGTGTCACATGTTTGTGTCCGTAACTCTTATAAACGGGCAGCGCATCGCACTCCAGGGCATAATCTTGAAGATAGAAATACAGGTCGTCGCGTTGACGTTGATTAAGCAACGTGTCCTTACTCTGTGCTTCCTCCAACAACCGGGCAATATGATCACGCGTATAAGGTTTGATGGCGGCATTCGAAGAAATAACACCGTCGGTGGTCAATTCTTCAATAAAGTCATAAATCTCCGTATATTCTATCGCCTCTGGTATCCGTTGTGCATGGAGAGAACCTACCCCTTCCCTCCCATATGGGAGGGTGAGTATAAATACCAATATAAATGATAAGACGAATTGTTTTCGCATAAGTCAACTCCCTTCCTTTTGGGAAGGGCTGGAGTTAGGCTTTTCTTTTTACTTCACATATCTTGCATTCAGCGCCTCTATCACTTCGTCGGTGATATCATAGCCTGCCACTTTGTTCATTAGCACAGCGTCGTTGAGAATCAAATGAATATGCCCATCCGCATTGTACTCGCGGAGATAAGCCTGCACAGAATCAGAAAGTTGTTGAGTTAATGCGGCTTGGTTGTTCATCAGTTCAGAACTCAACTTTTGACGCAAATTCTCCAAGTCCTGTTGCTTCGCCATCAGTTCTTGCTCTTTCTTTGCCAATTTCGACTGCTCGCCATCCATGCGCTCACGGCTCAAGAAGGCACCGGCTTCCACTTTCTTCTGGAAATTAACTACATCTTGTTGGAATGTTTCATACTCTTTCTGGAAGGCCTTGGCTTTCGTGTCAAGTTGAACCATGGACTGCTCATACTGAGACATCAGTTTGTCACTGGCCTCCACCGCAAACGTATAATGCGTCAGAATGGAATCTGTGTTCACTAATGCTATCGGCAGTAATTCGCCGGACGCTTCTACTTCTTGAACTGCGGGTTTCTTGGCTCCGGGTTTAACCGTAAAAAAGATTACAAACAGGGCAACAATTCCTGTTGCCAGAATCGAATTGATTACATTTTGTGTCTTGTTCATATAAGATATTTTTTAATTTTAGTGTCCTAAAAACGTGGAATTATTATAAGTTCCCTACATCTATTTTATGCTCCCCATTGCGCCGCAACTCACGGTCTTGGGATGTTGCACAATGGATCTTGTCTTGCTTCATTCGCTCGTTTTCACCTATATGTTGGGACCGAAACGAATGATCCTTGCGAAAGATAACTCCTACACTCAGCATAAATACGGCAGCCAACAAAAGTCCTGTTACTATCAATATTTTCATATGCATTCACAAATTAGCGTGCAAAGATAATACTTTTTTTTTACATACACAAGCGCGCACGTACTTTTTTATAAAAAAGTGTCATTTTCTGTTAAAAATTGATTCCTTTGGGCTTTATTCTTTCTTCTTTCAACTTTTTTTTGTAACTTTGCACCCGATTGTAATTTTGGTTTATTATGAAAAAATTTCTGTTTGTTTCTTTACTGTCGCTGACCACGGTTGTGGGCGTTGCACAACATCATCATGATTATCGTGGACATGGAGAAAGACATGAGCGCGGAGGAAGACATATCATTGAATGTGCATCTCCGGAACAATTGCGAATGACGTTAAATGTGCTCGAAAACCAGTCATTCGATGATAAAAAACTCGAAATCGCTAACCTCTGCGTCGTGCTCGGACATTTCTGTACGGAGGACTTGGCTCGCATCGCGCAGAAGTTCTCGTTCGACGATAATCGCAAAAAATTCCTCATTTTCGCTTATTCTTATTGTCAGGACCCGCAGAACTATTATTATTTGCGGGAAGTCTTTGATTTTGATTCGAATTTCGACGACATGATGAAAACCGTCATGCCCGGATTCCATAGAAAATAACGCATATGCTCAGCAGATTATACGGTGTCTTATTGCCTTTCTTCGTTAGTTTGTTGTTGGCTTACATTCTGGAACCTATTGTGCTCTTTTTCCAGAATAAATGCCGCATTCGGAACAGGGCGGCGGCGGTCATAGTGACGCTTTTGCTTGCGATTGCTGTGCTCACAGGACTGGGCATTGCGCTCAGCAAACCGATCAAAGCACAAGTCAATACGGCGTGGGAGGGATTTGAGCATTTTGTCGCTAATTTTGACATCAACGATTATATTCCGGAAGAAACACAGGAGAAATACCTCGGACAGAAAATTGACCTCAATCTGGAAACGATTGTCAACGACCCGCAAGTACAGCAAACGGTCAGAGATATTATACCTACCATTGTGAATTGGATCACCGGAGGTTTGAGTTGGTTGACCGAATTGGTGGTCATTTTCATTGGATTCATGTACCTCATTTTCCTTATGATGGACTACCCTAACCTCGGCAGGCGTTTCACTCACCTTGTTCCTAAAAAATATCAGCCTAAAGTCGCTATTCTGCTGGAAGATTTGGATCATAACATGAACGCTTATTTCCGCGGACAAGCGTTGATTGCTTTATGCGTAGGTATTCTTTTTGCCCTCGGTTTCTGGATTATTGGCATGCCTATGGGCATCGCTATGGGACTTATCATCGGTGTCTTGAATCTGGTGCCGTACATGCAGGCTTTGGGTATTCCGCCTTGTATTGTTCTATGCTTTATTCAGTCTGCGCAAACGGGAAGACCTCTTTGGCTCACGTTGTTGCTCATGACACTCGTCTTCGTGGTCGTGCAGTCCATTCAGGATTTGGTCCTTACGCCCAGAATAATGGGCAAAGCTACTGGACTTAGACCCGCTTTTATTCTGCTCAGTCTTACGCTGTGGGGAGCTTTCTTCGGTATTATCGGTATGATTGTAGCGCTGCCTATGACAACACTCATTCTCTCCTATTACAAGCGATTCATCGCCAAGAAAGATACCTCCGACAAAGCAAGTCTGACCAACTATCGCGGCAAACTCAGAACACTCTCCTTGTGTGCTTTGATCGCTTTGCCTTCCGTCATGCAAGCTACAGTATATCAAGGTGTTGTTCTCGACGAAAAAGCAGAACCTATTCCCTATGCCACGGTCTATCCGGAGGATAAACCCGAACTGGGAACTGCAACCAATAATGCCGGTCAGTTCACTTTTAAAGCGGATTTGGCGGAACGAAGTTACATCATCGTTTCGTTTGTTGGATACGAAAAAGTGCGGGTTCCTCAGAAAAATCTGATTGGCAACCCTTCAAGCCTTCAGCAAATTGTCTTGCATGAGCAACCCATTGCGCTGGAAGAAACGGTCGTTACGGCAAAACCGTCCAAACAGAGAAACAAACGCAAACAAATGGCGGCTTTGCTTCATGCCGTATATTCCAAATTAGAAGAAGAGTTTCCTGACGAAAATACTCAATATCAAGTCGTTAGCGATGTACAAATGCAAAGTGAAGGAAACACTTGGGGCATGGAACAAATGATTGCCAATATTGTTGTACTGCCCGAAGCCGGTCACGAAGGACGCGATTCACTTCAGTTCCAGGGACGTTTCTGTAAACGGTTCTTCGACGCTCGAAAACGTGCACAAGCCGATTCTATCATGGCGGGTGACATGCTCGAAAGGATGGAAAAACAAGCCAAAATGCCCGAAGAAAGTCCTAAAAACCTCATGAGACGAGCTATGAATGCCGTGGACTCCGGAGTCGTTGTACATCGGGCACTTTTTGCCTTGGGAAACATGAGATTCGATTTTCAGGAATCGATGGGAGACATTAGACATTGGACCGTCAGCAACGAATCCGAAGGAGAAACAGTGCTCACACATACGCAAAAAGTAAACAAGTATATGGGATGTCTCAAAGTCATATTCAAAAGACACTATATCGTTGATTCTGAGACATATGCGGTTAGACGGTTTTCGGAACATGCGGATATTAAAGTGACGATTCCTTTTGGATATAAACTCAGCGCGGAACAGTTACAAATGCTCAATCTCTTCAACATGAGCGAGAAACATATCAATAGATTCCGACTGAAGAAAATGAAGGCAACGATTGATCTCAATACCATTTATCAGCGAAAGGACGGACATGTTTATATCCTGGAAAAGAACATGGTTTCAAATGGTACGATCGAAGGTTCACATAAAGTGACACTTCCCATCAATCTGAAAGCCACACAGCGTGTCACAGGATTACAGACCAAAGGCGTCAAACCCCTCAAAAAATCCCAAATCACCTATCGTCTCAAACGTCAAAACGTCGAGATCTATTGACTTTATAGCATCTATTAAGTCTATTTAGTCTATTGTGTCTAGTGAGTCTAGTGAGTCTAGTGAGACTAGTGTGTCTAGTGTGTCTAGTGAGTATAGTGTGTCCCGTCTTCTCCTTCCTCGCACATTTTTTGTCCGTTTGTTAAGATGGACTCATTTTTTTCGCACTTTTTTCTCGACAAAAATAAAAAAAGAGTTTCCGTTTTTTAAGATAGATTTGCAAAACACCCAAAGTTAGGTATATATTTGCATAAAATTTCCAAAATCCAACAATTTGATTTTATTCCAAGTGTATATATTATTATAAGTCCATGAATAAATGTTAATATGGAAGTTAAAATTATATAAAGCAAATTGATTAAATTTTTTTCATTTTTTTTATTATTGG
>ONQO01000128.1 GCA_900319995.1 uncultured Bacteroidales bacterium | reverse complement strand
CCTGAACCGACACTAACAGTAGCTTTGTATTCCTCAAAGATCTCTTCGTATAACGGGCTAAAACCCTCCTTTTCCCCACCTTTTTAGCCTGCTATCCAAATATAATCAACTGCCGCCACCTCTACCTGAGATAGCGGCAGTTTTTCTGTCATACCCGGCCAGACCGGGTATCTGTCTTCCTGAGGCTCAGCCGAAGGATCTACTTCGTATATAGCCCCATCCTCCGGAACGTCACATCGCCCTCCAGCAGATTCGGCCCGTCCGTATTTACCTCAAAGCGCTCAAGCACCAGCTTGTCCTTACTGCACTCCTTGACCCAGTAACCCACAGTAGGCGTATACGCAGCTTTCCGGTCCTCTTGCTTGAAGTCATGATCCAGTTCAAAGAGATAAAGCGCCGGAGTGGAACCGCCCACGCCTGGATAGCCGTTCTGATGCTGCTCGTAGATATACTTGGCCTCCGAGTCTCCGGAGAACACATCAGAAGCGTAGATGGTCAGGATGAACGGACTCTGACTCTCCTTGTTGATGCTCGAGAAAGTCCATATCACCAGCCCTGCATCCTGTACCCCTTCCGGATATACCTTCTCCCAGCTACCCTCCAGATTGTTAGCCAAGTCAATCTCAGGAACCAATTTCTCACACCCGCTCAGTCCTGCCACCAGCAGCGCCGCACAAATCACAATCTTCAAAATCTTCATTGCTTTTGTTTTCTTATTAAACGCACAAATGTGCTAAATCTTGCCTGTAAAATTTCATTTTTTCTCCATCCGCCGGGCGGAACCCTCTCAGGCTCCGCCCGGCATCGGGATAGAAAGTATTTATGTTTAACTGCCTATGAAAAGCCAACTTTATTCTTTCTTCAACTCCTCCGACGGATTCGTCTTCGCCATTATCATGATATCCCACAAAGCGGACTCAAAAGCCATGGCAAACCTGATTCACAAAGCCAGGAAATAAAACTAACGGTACAATATAAGTACATAGTGCAGCTTCAAAGAACCTTTATTTCTTTAGCGGGTCACGATAATGCCCGAAAAACATCACATACATTTATAGTCTATCCAGTTCGTCGCTTATCGAAGTCTTTCCACGATATTTCGTTGTAGTCGTATTCAGACGATAAATCAGGCTGACAGAATAATTCCAGTAGCAATAGTCTTCCGTTTGCCGGAACCAGATGTTCTTGATTTGTTCGCTCTCCCTGTATTTCATCGTGTGGAAGATATCGCGAGCGTTCAAACTAATGCTGAGTTTTCCGTCAAAGAATGACTTTTGCAAACCAATGTTAAGCATTTGATATGGCTTCAATTCTACTGCCCCTTGATTCCCACCGCTGTTGAAATAGTAGTAAACTGAAAGCAGGTAGGATTTTGGCAGCGTAAAATACTGATTCGCCAAGATATAATACTGGGCTTTATTATATGACATCTTCTCCCCAAGGTATTCATAACTGAAGAAGGGCTGTATCAATCCCACCGTAAGAGTTGGCCTCCACCATGCGAAGCTTTTTTGTAAGACCAAGTTCGCCTTGAGATATTGGATATTGTCAAAATTTGCATAACTGCTGACTATCTGCGTATTGTTATTATCTGGGACATAGAAGTCCGTGGAAATGTAGTCTTTCACGAATGTATAACTTGCTGAGAAATGGATGAACTTATAGCCGGTTTCCCATTGTGCAATGTACGAATTTGACGGTTTAAGCAAAGGGTTTCCGCGCTGATACATAAATCCATTGGAATAATAACTGGAATTACTCAGCTGTCTGAATGTTGGTCGGCTTGTGCGTGACGAGAATGACAGCGTATTGCTCCAGTCATTTGCCTTGTGACTCAACGACAATGATGGGTACAACTTCCTATAGTGGCGACGCACGCTTCCTTCCTTGTTAATATGGTCGTCATAGTCAGATGCAAGATCTTCATATCTTATCCCACCATTTATGCCTATTTCACCAATCTTGGCGTTAAACTCTGCATACAGGGCATATTTGTCTTCCGTATTGGCATAATCTGAAGATGGCACCGCTACTGAATTGGCGGTAAGATAGCCGTTGCCATTAATGTGGTTGTATTCAACTCCCCACGATAAATCCAGGTTGTTGCTCACCTCATAGTTGAATACAAGTTTCCCGGCAAGGATATCCAATCGGCTATTGCCTGTGCTCTGCGTTTGGGTCGTATGTGCTGCCGTCGCTTCACTGGTCTCCTGCCGATAATCGTTGTTGTTGCTTGCATAGTCCAGATTGAGCTCTGTAGCGAGTTTTTCGCTCCACTTGCCATTATGGAAAATGTTCACGTGGTTAAAATTGATGTCGTTTTGATAATCATTGGAAATGTCAGTGGATTGCATCTGCAGGCCATTTAGCGTGTAATCGAGCAAGGAAGCACGGTTTTCCCAATCTCTGTTGGAAGAGGCATCCCACTCCATTCCAATAATGTGCCTGTCGTTTATTTCATAGTCGGCATTGAGTTTCCACTCATGGCTGGTCAATTTACCATTTGCTTTTTGATCCTGAACAAAGGAATGTGTATCCTCTCCCAAAAACAGTGTCTTGGACTGTGGAAGATAGGATCTGTTTTTGCCGTCGTTGTAACCGTACGTCGCCGAAACGTTCAGCCCGTTTCGTTTATAACCGATTCTGAAATCACCGCCATAGCTTGTGACTTCATTCTGTTTTGCGTTGATTCCGACCTGTAAAGTCAAACCGTCTTCCTTCTTCAAAGTAATTATTCTTAACACCGCTTTCCCCTCTGCATCGTATTTTGCGCCCGGGTTGGTGATGAGCTCAATGTTTTTAATTTCTTTTGGAGAAAGCATTTTCAATTCATTGGAGTCCTGTATTCTCTTATTGTTGATGTAAACTACAGGGGCTCCAGAGCCAAAAACCTCAAAACCGCCATTCGCAGTTCTCACAATACCAGGAATTTGTGCAACAAGATCCGTCATCTCGTGAGTCTGGCTCAGTACGGTACCCGCCACGTTGGTGATGAGAGATCCATTATTTGATTGAACTATCTGCGGACGCTCAGCTGTAACTGTCGTTCCTTGCAGTTCAAAAGATTCCGTCTCCATACGTATCGAGCCAGCATCCTCCGTTTCACACAGCATCCAGTGCTCTTTATAACCAATCATCGAGATCCGGGCAAGAACCGGTAGCTGTTCTACCGGAATGACAAATACTCCGCTATTATTGCTGACACCTCCATTAAGGAACGTTGAGTCCTTCGGCGTGTA
>ONQO01000069.1 GCA_900319995.1 uncultured Bacteroidales bacterium | reverse complement strand
TGGTGGGCCGTTACCCCACCAACTACCTAATCAGAAGCGTGCTCACCCATAGTCCTTGCGTTTCAAATCAAAGTCATGCGGCTTCGATTCACATGGAGTATTAATTCAGCTTTCGCTGGGCTATCCCCCGACTATGGACAGATTGCACACCTGTTACGCACCCGTGCGCCGGTCGCCGCCAGGAAAAGCAAGCTTCTCCCGCGCTGCCCCTCGACTTGCATGTGTTAGGCCTGTCGCTAGCGTTCATCCTGAGCCAGGATCAAACTCTTCGTTGTAAAAAGAAATTATAAGATAGCTCAGAATAATCGAATTTATCAAGTGTAGAATTTTTTCGGGAACCTAAATAATTGAGAATTGAGAATTGAAAATTGAGAATTAACTCAACAACAACTCCGATCCTCATCAGTTCTTGTACTACACTAATTGTATCAATCTTTCAATTTGCTTCGTCTTTCCTTCGGTTTGGCGCAAAAAAATTAGGTCCTCGATCGAGAATCTGAATTTTAATGTCCGGGCCTCCGGTAGAAAATCGAAACTCACTTGTTTCTCAAAAGCGAGTGCAAAGGTACAACAAATTTTTGAATTGACCAAATATTTTTGCAAAAAAAATGCAAGAAAAATGCATTTTCTTTGTAACTTACTGATTTTCAGCACTCGTTATTTTTGCTTTTTTTAGATAAAAATTCGAGGGTTGGCTAATTTTATGCTAAAAAACAAGTTTTAGAAAAATTCGCGTGCGCGCATAATATAATAATAAGGAACGCGCGCGCACGCGTATAATTTCTTATTGTCATAGAGACAGTCCGGGTATGCTGTGTTAATGCTGTGTTAATGCTGTGTTAATGCTGTGTTAATCCTGTGTTGAAATGTGGATATTTTTTTTATAAAAAAAGGGAAAAGGAAGGAATAAAAATAAGAGGGTGCGTCAAAAAACAATTATTTTTATTTGATAGGTTCGTCAAAAATTATCCAAAATGATCCAAAAATTCTTTATAATAGGCAACCATACAGCGAAGCAGATCGTGCCAGTATGGCTAAGAATTAAAGACAATCAACAATTATTAATCACAAAGAGGGCGTGTCAATAGTTTTGACACACCCTCTTGTTTTAAAAAGGAAAGATTGTCAGGCTTTCGCAGTTTTGCGTCGGCAGAAATGTCGAAAGATTGTCAGGCTCTCGCAGTTTTGCGCTGGCGGAGATAGCGGAAAGCTATGTATCCGGCGGCAAAAAGAGCCATAAGTAGCCAAGGAGTATCTCCAACAGGCAGCGGATCGCCCACTTCACCAACCGGATCATCATCTTCATTCCAGTCCCATGGGGAAGTATATCTAATTTTTTCATTCAGATTCATCAGATCGGGATTGGTACGTCCAATAGAACTGATAATCGGAGAAGTGGTATAGAAATTGTAAGCCGGCACGGATGGCGAGTAGTTCGCGTTGTTGCCGGACGAAGCGTTACTGCCATACACGGGCGTGTTTCCATACATCGTATAACCGTTAGTTGATGTAGTTTTAGCACGCGACAAATAGCCGGACGATAGTGAACCGGATGTAGTAATGGAACCATTTTTCGGTTGATACGCCCACGAGTCGGACTGCGCGTTCCGGCCGTAGGGGCCTGCGAAGGCATCTGTATAGCCGAAGCCATACAGAAGCACAATCGCTAACAAGCATGATTTAACTCTATTTATTACCATTTTTTATCGAATTTTTTGTCCAAAGAGCGTGTAAACATGTCCATCGCGCAGAATAAGAACATTACCGTCTTTGATTATTTTAATTACATTCATATTATTCATTTCCGTATTCATCAGTCCGGTTGCAACCGGATCTTCATCCCCCTGTCCACCCGGGTTAAATCCCGGACGTCGGATGAAATAGCGTGTTTGATGACTCACTTCGGGAGTTTCGACAGTCAGGCAGATACCATCGAGGATGGGTTGCTCGGTGTCTGTGAGAGCATCGTAGAGAACCAGCTTGCCATCTATATTGTTGACGCCGGTGAACCAAAGATAAGTATTCGGTTCGAATGGCAGTTCGCTCATATAGAATGACAGCGGTACATTGATTATCTTGCTGCGCAAGTCAATACTGAGTCCGTTCGTGCCCTCGACCGCGTAGATATTAAACGGCGTTGCCGGAGCGGAGGTAGCGGTATAGTTATCAATATTGATAGTTGTGAGCATAGCATCCTCACCGCGGACGATTTCATCGTTGAAGCCCTGTCCGAGCAGCAATCGCGAAATACAACGCGGCGAAGCCGGATTAGTAGCCGTAACGGTCATGATTCCCTTGGATATTGGTGATTTGTCATTTGCCGTTTGTGATTTGCGCGGTGCCGGTGACGGGGTGCGAACAATATGGCTTGCCTCGGTCACAATACGATTGGTATTGATAGTTACCTCCAGCGACTTAGCGGCATCCCCTTTCTTTGTCAGCACTATTGCGTGCATCGGCGGCAGATAGCGAGACAAAGAGGATATTGTATCGGGTTCTGTAAGACTTGCGCCGGTAATTGTGGTATATATACCATCGGACGCCATATAACCGATTTCGTTCTCGAGGAGCGACGTATTATCGGCTATGAATCCCCAGATGTCGATGTATCCCAACGTCGGGTTACCGAAGACGAAGGAAGTGGCGGCAGTTCCGTTGGAGAGAGTATAACTCTGGTTTGTAACCGCTTTGCCGGGATAGAACGCCATCTTACCCACCTTGTCTGCTCCGCCGGCACTCTTCTCACGTTTTGCTCGGAGGTCCGGTTCATATAGATCCCACACCTTTTCTCCGGATTTGGTGTAATAATAATAGGTATCGTCGCTCTTCGGCAGTCGAACCGCGGCAGCATTTCCGGATTTGGTACGGGTATATACCGCCCATCCCTGAGCCGGTTGCAATTCAAGCGAGAGGGCGTTGGTCACTTTGGACCACTCTGCCGCCTCGGTCTTGACGGTATCTATTGTTGTACCGTTATTTTGATGAATAGCATCGCGGCTGTATAGCGAGAGCCAGAAGGAGGCATTACCGGTATTATAGTTACGTCCTGCGGCATCAAACGGTCCTACTTTCCACGGGGAGGTTTCCCCTGACAAATCGGCATTGGACATAAAGATATCACCGGATAGGAGTCCTTCCAAAGGAGCCGAGCGAAGTGCCCACTTATCATGGGGTGCGCTGAGGTCGGCAATCACGCTGTCGTACTCCAGACGTTGCTGCTGGCTGAGTGCGCCACCCGGAAGGAACCGGATGGAATGGCACTTATTGTACTCGAATCCAACTTGTTGGATTGAGTCCTCATAGGGGATGGCGTCCGGCAGTACCGGATAAGGTCTTCCATCCGTCATCGGCGGTATAACGACATAGGTGGACGACAGAGGCGCAAAGCGTGCGTCCTCGTGTACCAGGGCGGTATTCGATGAATTGATACCAATCCAGTTATCGGGGTTATTCCATCTATTGTCAGCCGTAAGCGGATCCCAGCGCAGGTAACCCGGCACGACGCTCACGACGAACGGAACCGTTCCAACAGGACATTCGTCTAATCCTGCCCATCCGGCCGCACCGGTGTACGTCATCATCTCAATACCGAAGGTATAGTTATATCCTTCGCGCATTTGGTAGTTGGAAGCCGAGCCAGACACAACGACAAGCGTATCGTTACCGTTGCGGTAATAACCCGTATTCTCATCACCGGTTACGCTTTCACCCAGGTACCAGGACCTATCCGGTACGAGTAAGATATTGTCCACACCTTTATGGAATTCCGGATCATTGGTTTCCAAGAAGGTTATTTGCTTTAGTGCCACATTCGGTGCGTCCGTGCCGGGCCTCATCATCAGCGAGTCAATCGGGATAGCCAACTCCGAATTTGCGTGCTGAGCATCAGCAAGAACGACGATCGGGTACTGCGACTCTTCTTCCGAGCGGTGGAGGCCGCCGATGATCAACGGAACGCCTTGTCCAAGGCTGGATTTGAGAGCTATATGTACCGGCGTCGGACATACATCAACATTCAAATCCTGCATTATCTCGGAGCCCGTACCCGGAATCGGGAAGATGGTATATTTAATCGAATCATCCACCGGCGTGACGACGGTCATATTCTCCTGATAAAGCGTCAGGAAGCCGGAATTTACCAAATGCGAGAGAATGGTATAAGGATGGACATCATTGGTGATATCTATCTGCAAATCTTGCTGTACACTCTTCATGACAACCGGATCCACAACGGCGAGCGAATGAGCGAACTGGTTCGCATTCGTCACTCCGTATGAATCATCCGCACGGAGGATACGCATTACCTGCGCAATATCTTCGTAGTCATAGCCATAAGTGGTTTTGCTGGTAGCCTTCGTGGTATCGCCATGCAGCAGCCAGTCGTTGTAACAAGAACCGGTTACTTCAATCGGCGCGACGCTATCGAGAAGCAAGGTTCCCTTAACATGCAGCGAGACGTCATAGAGGGTATTGGCGCACATGTTCTGTACTCTTTTCTCCGGCATCTCATCGCCGTTGAGCGTCAGAACCATACGGTTCTTTACTTTCAGTTTACGGGTCAAAGCGCACTGGCTGGAAAGCAACTGGTTGTACGCTCCTGCCATGTGGATAATATACGTATTATCCGCAGCCATCTTCGCCGTGTGGATGACATAGAATACCGGACGAATCGAGTCATCGAGGTGCTCAAAGACGTATCCCTTTCGGAAGACAGGTTTGGAAGAATCATCCTTATGTGCTTCGAATGTTCGCTCAAACCTATCCACCAGCTCCTGAAGGTTCGGGAATATGGAATCGTTACCCTCTGCCGGTGTGTAGTGGCGGTTCGGCAAGTTAATCATACCATAGACGGTATCCTTTGTGGAAGGAGCTATAGCCGGCCGGGTAACCTCATTGTCATAGCCGTCTTCGAGTTTCAGGAAGGTGGTATCATTGGTTTTCGAGATATCCTGAACGGTATAGAATTCATTTCCAAGGCTATATACCTCCTCGGTAAAGCCTTGATAGTCCACGCGGAGCACGATATGAGTAAGCGAGTCGTTTTCGTTCTCGTTCTTACAAGCTGTGTTCGCCTGATAAACCATCAACGGCGGTTTGGTGGCAAAGATGCACATATCATCGATGATAAAGTCATTTCCGTCATCGTTAGCCGCCATGTTATAGACGCGCACACGGAAGTTCGTATATTCCTTGTTCATCTCTATCGGGAAATAGATTTGATACCACTTGTTGGATTGAGCCAAGTCGCCTGTCATATACGAAGTAATATCTTCCCATACAACACCATCCAACGAACCTTGTACAGCGAACGTGAAGTTCGGACAGGACTTATTTCCCGATTGGCTACCGGGGTTTCCGACAAATCCGGAGAAGTACATCTTCTGGCCCTCGCAGAGCGTGGTGTCGAGTTCAAGTGCTGCCACTTGTCCTGCGGAGGACATACCGTCGCAGAAGATCATATATCCGTTTCCGGCACCTCCGTGTTGCTCCATCTTATGCCAATACTGACCAAAGGAGGGGATACGGTTGATGAGGTTATACTCACCCATATTCGCCAGATTCTCCAAGCCGTTCTTGTTATGCGGACGGTTATCGGGCAGGGATGCCGTTCGCGGATAAGCAAATCCGTATGAAGCGTCCGCCCAGGGTAGCGGGTGAGGATAGACTGTATATTCCGTACCGGGTTGGTTATAATCGAAATTCAGACGCTCCAAAATCTCGAAGTTCTGCTCAATTTCATCATTGGTCAGGATGGCTTTGCCGGCATTCTCCAGTTTCGGACCGTATTTATCCGGACGATGGTAAATAATCGTATAGCGGCATATATTGAACCAATAATCTCCAGGATTATTAGCCTCGGAAGCTGTACCTACATTAGTAGATTTTACACTTTGCGCGCGCAGACAATATATAACTGTATCGGATTCTTGTCCGGCAGTGATACTCGTCTTTTTCGGCACGTCCAGGAAGTCATTTGCCTCTGTAACGGTGTATTTGCACGAATCATAGGTTTGCGTCTTGGGGTTATAGGTGTACCATTGGCATGGGGCATCCCATCCGCCGCACCAGATCATGGTATCTTTCGCAGTAGCATCAAAAGAATCCCAGTTATCGTCCCTCATGTAGTATCCCAAGAGCGACTCAGAGTGTCCGGTCTTCTTGATATTATCATAACTATAACGATGATCGGTCTTCAGCAGCAGACGATTACCTAACGGAGCCATCATCACATGGTCCTCCAGATATCGCTGACCTTCATACGCCGCATCTAACGCATATTTATAACCCTCCATACGTTCCGCCATCTCTGTCCACGGGTGCAATTCATAAATCTCGCGCAGCGAGAGCGTCGGCTCGATGATGTTTTGCATAGTATCCAGCTTGGCTGTATCCACCTGGTTCACATCCTTCATAGACAGCGGCAGGTTGTCGTAATAGACACTGAGGTCCACCGCATAGGTCTCAACAGCCTTGTTTTGAGGCGGATAGAGCATCGGAGCCTTGGACGGAGGATCCTTACGCATGTTATAGTCTTGTGAAGGCACATGGAAGACGGTATAGCGGCCTTGTGTCACGAGTTTCTTGCCCTTCGAGTGATCGTTTTCGTCCACCCAAACCGAGTCGCCGATGGTACGGAAGGCGAAGTTCCATTTACCGGTATTAGTCGGCGCAGTCTGCCATCTCGCCGCAGGGATATCTGTATCCTCTTCGCCAGGCTGAAGCGAATACCAACGCCACCAGCCGTAGAAGTTACGCTCGCGGATAGGCAGCTCGACACGCTGGTCGGTCGATTGCGCTGTGTTGGACGGGTTGTAATAATAGAGAATTGTCTTATTCTCATGTACCTGTTGTACACCGTCCTTCAAATCGGCGCCGGACGCTCCTTTGGAGTGAACCAGGTTTTGGTTGCCGGCATACTGGAAACGGCTTAACTGATTAACCTGTATGCGGAAGTTGATAAAACGCCATCTTCCTTTCACTTCCATCGTATAAGCTATATAGAGGGTGGCAGAGCGGGGAGAACGGATTCCATTTCCTTTACAACGGACGGTGATGGTGTTGGGGCCTAAACCACTTATCTCACACCAGTCCGGTGTGTTTCCATTTTCCTCTACCAAACGAATCTCTGCTTTGTCTATGTCGGTAAAGTCCATGAGATCGGTATGATCATCTTCCGTATCTGTATCGAAGGCAACTACTTGGTTTTCAACATCCAAGATATTTGTACCGGTACGGTGGTCGGTGGTCAGCGTAAAGGTATGGGTATCATTCACATCCTCCGTCACCTCCGGCGGGAATGCATAATTATACTCATCGTTTTCCACGGCACAGATGAGGGAGTCATAGGGCAATTCATGATAAGTCTTTCGGACAAGCGGAATCTTTAGATGCGCGTCATCAACGGAAGTGAAACTGCTCCATTTGTCCGCAAAACGATAGTCAGGTGCGTCGTTTTGCAGCGAGATCTGTACATCCAGCGTATCAACGATATTCACATATTTGCCGCCGTACTGAATATCCGTCGGACTATCGCCGGCAGGGGTAACGGTGGTGATGAGGTTACCAGAATTCGTCGTTTTGCTCAAACCGCTGGCACCTGCGCTAAAGCGGCTGTCGGAGATGAGGTTGATAGCATAGTTGGTCTTCCAGTCATTGCCGGCTGAGATAAGATCCGCAATATCATTCTCGTCTTCCCGACCGCAATAAGTCAAGGTATTATTGAGCAGCATCGAATAGATACGGTACGCTTTATAACGCGTCTGCACAGAGGCAGCACTCGTAGTATTGTAACCGAACACCAATTCGTCATGCTCCGGATAAGTACCGTTGTTGAGGAGGTTATACTCGCGTTGCAGATAAGCCCAAGAGAACGTAGAAGCTTCAGCCTCGTTTTCGGTCAAAGTCAGAGAAGGAACATCGGCTGTCACAGCGAACTTCAGCCATTTATTTTGACCATACTTGAGTTTCACTTGCTCCTCAAAGTTGGCATTGTCGTTCACAAAGGTATTGACATACTCATAGGTCAGAGTCGCTGCGCCGGTGGACGCTACGTCGGGCAGCGACGAGCCGTTGATAATGAAATCCATGCTTACAGGCTCGTCCGTTCGAAGCGTCAACTGTCGAGCCGCCTGATCAACGTACGTATATTTCCACGGTGTGATATACTTGGTGTCGGAGTTGGCGGCATCCTTGGAACCTCTTACCAATTGGGTCTTACCGTCCTCTTTCTTATAAAGCGTAGTACCTTTAAGTTCGTACTGACGGAAGATCAGGCCTCCGGAACCTGCCATAATGAAATAGCGTTTTCCATCCGCTACAACAGACCATATCAACTCCGAATCCGCAAGCGTCGATTGCATCAAAGGAATACGTCCCGTAACCGGATAGGCCACATCTTCCACCGTAGCAGTAGAGTTGATAACGAGCGTGTCATAATTGATTCCCTGACTGTTATCCGCTTTCGTGATGAGAACAGCATGGTCGGTGGTGGTTTGATCGTTGCTCACATTGAAATATGCCGGAGGAGTTCCGCTGGTAAACGAACATGCTCCTGGACCCAAACGCAACGAAGAAGTAACATCTTCGGAATCCAATATCTCTTCTCCCAATACATTACCATCGGTATCAAGCAACTGGCGGGAAAGAACTTTCGCAAGCGTAAAATTCAACTGTTTGCTTGCGTTTGCGAGCGGGTTGAAGTTATAAATCGGATACTCAGGAGTCAAAACCAGTTTGGTCTCAACCGCCCCATGATGAACGGTCTTGGTACGAACGATAATATCGCGGTAACGCGAGCCATCGGGACGGATATGCAGACCCGGTGCACCCTCTTTCCAACGACCGTAGTACTCTTTTATCTTCACCGGACCAAGAGTACTGAGCGTAATACGTATCGTATCGATAATATCGATATATTCGCCATTATAAATGACATCAACCGGGGTATTCAAACCACTGGTGACGAGACGTCCGAAATAGTTCTTATCCAGACGGTCATTCATGGTGGGTTTATCCTCTGCCGACACAACTTCTCCTAAACTCTCCACACGTGCATCGTGGATATATTCAAAACTCTCCTCCAAACGATAGTTGGCATTCAGACGCAACTGCGTATATTCGGTAATAATCTTATTCGGGTTCGGATGGAAATAGACGATGTCGTCGTCCAGTTTCATCATCGCCATCAACTGCTTTCCGATGAGTTTGGACCACACTGGGCTTTCTATATTTTCGCCATTGTGAATACCAAACGTGATAGTGTCGGTCCATTCAGTAGTCGTATCCGGAATAACAACATAATGCTCATCCGCCACACGGACACGGGAGATTTGGAAGACGGTTGCGTTTGCTTCCGACGCGTCGCCGTCAAACTGGTTATCGGCAGCATTATATTTAATCCACGGCGCATCGCTGTTGGAGCGTTCCTCGCGTGTTAACACATCCGCCACACGATGCAGATAGTGGGTGGAGGACAGTTTGGCGTTCTGAACATCCGCTACGGTATAGTCCGGCCAACCGTTACGACCACCTGTTGCCGTCGATTTGAACAGACCTGCCCACGTATTGTTTCCAATGACCGTATTCGGAGCAGTATAATACAAACCAAGGTACTCTTCTCCTTCCGGAGCAAAGTTCTCATAGAAAAGCAACGAATCCACGGCGCCGAAACGCATCTCGCGACGCGGATCGAGGACCACTTCGTCGGCTGCACACTCCGCACAAGGACTGGGATGGGCAAGCACCTTGAAGGTGTTGATATACCGGTTATCCACATTGTCTGCGTTCGCCATGCCCTGGTACGCATCGGTCCATTCTGCAATGCTACGGGCACGGGAGAAACGCGGAGCTGCCGTTCCCGGATGAGTAAGGAAGTAACGCTTGCCGTCTTCCTTCATGAATGACAATGCCACGTGAATAGTACCCGTATAAGTAGCTTTTGCATAAAGCGTTGTCGTGCCTGCCGGCAAAGTAACCACATCGCCCGGACTATACAACGTACCCGTTCCATCTGCATTCGTCGTCCAGCCAAGGAAATCAAATCCCTTCACAAGACGTGCGTCCCGAATGGTTACGGACGTCTCACCGTACATCGGGTATTGGTCTGCGATTGTATCGCCTTCGCAACCGTTGTTATTATAATGAATATGCCGATCCGGGTTCGCAGGAACGAACTCGATAGCGCCGTTGGGGCTGTCATCATCAATGTGGATACGTGCCCAACCGTCGCAGTCGATGATACTACGTCCGCCTACAACGGGTACATCCGTACCACGTACCATCACACTCCAACCCGGGATATCCGCGCCCTCGTCTTGTTCGTCATATTCGGAACCGGTAAACATTGTAGCTTTGATGGTCAAAGCAGCGTACTCCGCTGTAATATGCCACATCTCCTCGCAAGTCCAAGTCCGGTAATCATCGCTCGGACGCAACTGGATGTTTCGGCCGGTATTGGTACGCAAGAAATATCCACCCGGTTGGAACTCCACACCAAGGTTCTGTTTGCCCGTTTGCGTCGTATCCACCATCATCTGGCCGTACGCACCTCTTGGCGCCTTAAGACCCAAATAGTGAATCTTCAAAGTATCAATTTGTTTGAACTGCGAGTTAAATGCATCTCCTTGGTCCGTATGGCAATACTTGTTCTTATATCCCACATAGTAATACGTACTATCGGACATCGGCACATTCATATAATCGCTTACATAGTACTCGGTCTCCCCAAGACGCTCCATGCACACCAGACGGTCGATGGTATAGATTTTCTTAGGGGTGGTGTACGTAGCAGGGGTGGTGTTAAAGTTTTTATTGTACTTTACAAAATCCTGCTCGTCGTACGCGAAATAATACGAATCCGCACAAGTAGAAGTCAACGGATCATTCAGCACATACAAACGGAAAATCGTACGCGGGGTTGCATGGTGTTTATCTTTATTACCAAAAGCATACAATGCCTGCCCCGGTCGAGCCGATGCTTCTTTGTTACTATATTGTATTGTGCTTAACGTTTTATTAAAACCGACCACCGAAGCATTGATGTAAGACACGGGAGCATTACCTCGCGGTATATCCAACCAATACACTTCGCGGTATGGCAGGCCTAAGAAACCATACCCCTTCTCTCCATTGAATCGGCCTTGGGCATCCGCATCATCTCTTCCTAATGTTTTATTCGGGTCAAACGAAGTAACGGTAGAGCGGTTGGTCGGCACAACAAAGATGGCGTTACAGATGTTGGCGTTGTTTGTCTCTCTGGTCAAATCCCCTTGATATCTAAAGGAATTACCGGAAGACGTGAGCAGCGTATAGGAATCGCCTCCGGGATTGGTACTCCACATCGTATAGGCGATACCATCTAACGGATAATTTTTACCACTATAAAGAAACGTTACAGGGTCATCAATGGTCCAAATAGAAGGAGAAGCGGGTTCCGTTGCATCTGCGGCTTGCGGAATCAACTTGAGGAAGTTTCCTTTGTCGCTATCCCAGTTCGTATAACCGAAATAGCCACCCGTATGACTCGGGTAATGGCACACGAAATACTCCTCACCGTCATCCTCTACACCGTTACCATTCTCGTCAACCCACGTGGACAGCAAAATCTGGTCTCCCTGTTT
>ONQO01000054.1 GCA_900319995.1 uncultured Bacteroidales bacterium | reverse complement strand
AGAAGAAGATGGTTTCGCTTGGAACAAAGCGACCGTCTATTTTGTGCTGGTGGACCGTTTTTGCAACGGCGATAGTACCAATGACCAACAGTATGGTCGTTGCACCGACTACGGTAGCGAACGCATGAATGCTTCTACTTTTCATGGAGGCGACTATGCCGGACTCTTGCTGAAAGCCAAAGAGGGCTACTTTACCGACTTGGGTGTAGATGTTGTTTGGCTGACCGATCCGTACGAACAAGTGCATGGTTGGGTGCCCGGTAGCGGTTGGGTGGTCAATGACTTCCCGCACTACGGTTATCACGGTTACTACCCGCTGGACTATACCCAGATGGACAAGAACTTCGGTACGATTGAGGAGTATCGCGCGCTGATAGACGAACTACATGCGCAAGGTATCCGCGTGATGGAAGGAGCCAACATCAACGATATCGGTTATCCGACGTACTTGGATGCGTTGCAGCAGGGTTTTGCTACGGTGCCGGGTATTGATACGGAAACAGCAGCGGTGGAGCATCGTCGTGACATCAACTACGATGCGTGGTTGGAGGCAATGTATGACCAGCCCGATTGGTACACCACCGAATGGTTGCGCCGACCGGCTGAGACGGACGACCCGTATCAGATGACCCTGTACGGCCTGCCGGATTATCTGACCGAAAAGACGGAGCCGGTTCGCCTGCCGGCTTTCCTGCATCGCAAATGGCAACGGGAAGGCAACGACAATGATGCGTGGACGTGGCCTGCGATGAAAGCCTTGCGAAAGGACACCACGCTGGCGCCGGATGATTATGTGATACGGTATATCGCGGCATGGGTAGAGGAATTCGGTATAGACGGTTTCCGCTGTGATGTCGTAGGTTATGTGCACCCGTGGCGCTGGAAACAACTGCATGACGCCTGCAACGAGGCGCTGAACCGATGGCGTGCCAAACATCCCGAGCAGGCGGCTTCCAAGTGGACGGACGAAGTGATGTTCACCGGTGACTATGACGATGCCTATATCACTCATCTGCCTGAGTATGAAGCGAATGGCTTTAACAGCATGGTGAATATGATGTTCCCGAAAGATGGTGACCTGACCACTATCGCGCAGACATGGCAGGCGTATAGCGATTCGATGGCGGTTTGGCAGGCTGCGGGCTATGCATGGTATCCGTTCTCGTACCTGAACAATGCCTATTTCCGCGAAGCGGACATGGCGCATATGGACCGGTGCGCCACCTGTTTTCTGCTGTCACCCGGAGCCGTGCAGATTTTCTATGGCGATGAGGTAGGTCGTAAGACTTCGGACGCAATCCTGAATGTGGATGCAGCACAGGGTTTCCGCAGCGACTACGATTGGTCTGCGCCTAACGATACGCTCATGGCGCACTACCGGAAATTATGCGCGTTCCGTAAAGCTCATCCTGCGGTCGGCGCCGGAAAACAAACGATGCTGAATTCCACTACTGTGCTGAGGGCATTGGGCAAAGACACAATCGTCATCGCCTTGAATCCGCACCCCGCGATGCCCATACCGGTTCCTTTTGCGGACGGCGACCGCGTAAAAAATGCGTATAGTGGCGAAACGACCGTCGTTCAAAACGGTCAAGTGATGCTGCAACAATCCTGCGGTCATGTGGCACTTATCGAGAAAATGAACTGAATGAGTTAGTATGACGAACAAACATATATATTTAGCCGGAGGATGTGGAACTGTACTTGTTGGATTTTAAAGGCGTGGAATTCAACTGCTATCGCGGCTTCAAGCACACACGCGCTATATTGGTTGATCGTGCCGACGAACGTATTACCTATGAAGTCATCAAGGACATCAAACTGAAGATGGAAGAGCGTCAGCAATTATTGGCTGCGGCAGGAGCAAGTGATGTGTCAGAATATAATAAGATGAATGCAAACAAACATCTTACACAAATCATCTTTGTAGCAGATGAGTGCCAAACGCTCTTTGCTGACCGTGCCAAGAATGGTCGTCTGCAAAATGAGATGGTAGACATCATCGCTCTTATTGCACAGCAAGGTCGTGCGTACGGTGTACACTTGCTGCTTTCTACGCAATCATTGGCTAATGCTCCGCAGTTAGGAAAAGAAATCCTCAACCAGATAGGCGAGCATTACATCTTACCATGCCTTCCGGCAGATGCTGCACGTTTGGTTTCCAACGAGAAGCAGACTCAGACAGAGAAAGTAGTGGCAACCATGGAACGTGGCAAAGGTCAATGTTACTACGAAGGAGCAGATGGCGCAACCTTGTTTACCTTCAACTTCGTGCAGAAAGGGGAAATGCAAGATGAGTTGGTTTCCCAATTGGAACAGAAAGCAGCATCCCACAATTCCAATGGTCAGACCTATTTCAGTGGCGCATTGCAGTTCCCGATTTCGCAAGAAGTAGCAGATTACATGGCTACCAAAGGACGAAAAAACATCGTTGCTTCGCCGGGACAGATTATTAATTTGGAGCAAACACCGCTTACTATCTCTCTCAAAGATGACTTGAGCGAGAATATCGCCTTGTTCGGTATTAACGACCGTCAATTCGTAACACGTACAACTATCGGCTTGATGACATCCTTGATGGTTTCCAATAAACAAAAAGATTTAGGATATCAGTTCTTCGTCTTCGATTGTTTGGACGATGAAGAAGCCGAATATCTGGACGTATTGGACGAGTTGGAGAAAAACGATTTATGCGAAGTTGTCGCTCCTCGTAAACGAGCAGACAAACTCAAACAACTATGCGATGCGATAGCTTCCAATCGTGCGAATCCGACTATCTTAGTTATTCTTGGTCAAGAGCGTTTCCGTGAATTGAAACTCAATCAACCGATAGGTGAAGCTCCTGCACACAAAAACGCACCGCAGCAAACGCAATCTGCTGGCTTTGCTTTCACGGTGACGGGTTTAAATAGTGGCACAAGTTATGATCTAACCATTGCGGCAAAAGATAATACTGACACCATCATAAGTTCAGAAACCATTTCATTTACCACTACCGGTGAATCAGAAACATCCACAGCCATTGAAGATATAACAGAAAATGAGGGTTGGTCTAACGCACATAAAGTGCTGCATAACAACCAAGTTCTCATCCTTCGTGGTGACAAGATTTATACAATCCAAGGGCAAGAGATTAAATAACCTGTCTCCAATCCTTCTAACGCGACACCATAAGTGCCGCGTTTCTTTTCCTCCATTCACAGATTCACAGATTCACACAACTTTTTGTCTTAATCTTTTCTTTCTTTTGATTTATAAAAGCCCCCCTTTTTAATAAGGTGTTCGCTTCGCTCACGGTCTGTGTTTGATTAAAAATATGCCCTTTTTCATAGCTGTTCCTCTGCGTTCAGCCATAGTATAAAACCGGTGGCTCCTTCTGCGTAGTAGCCCCCTACCATTACCGCGAAGGATGCGATTATCTTGCCTCAGCAGTTGCATCACCACTTTAGCGGAGTATGCAACAGGGGTACCAGGACTACAGACTTCGGCAAAGGCGGTGTTGCCGCGCCTGTATGAGCGTTACGACCAAATCGTATATTTCGTGCTGCCGATAGCAGAAATGGATTATTATGACTTGAATCCGACTCCGCCTGTTTTCAAACATTTCGACCTGATAAGCGGTGAGGTCAGCAACGGCTTCGTCGGCGAAAGGTTTTCCAAATAGGTTCTTTTTTCGGGGGAAAGGCTATTTTCTTAAATTTGCCGGTTTGGGCTTACCCCCTGGAGAAAGAAAAAAGAAAAAGAAACTTTCGCCGGATTACCGAACATCATACAATCAGTTTGATGCGGAAGCCGCGGGTGGTGGGTTCTTCGATGAGTTCCTTCACCTGCGGACGGAGGGAAGCACGGGTGGCATTGGTCAGAGGAGAGGCGCTGAGGTGCTCCACCATGAAATCCAATGCCGTCACGCCGGAGAGTTCGGTGTGCGTCAGGCGCAGCGTGAGCGGACGGAAAGACGGCATGTGGGTGAAGAGCATCTCCTTGATGAGCGAATAAGCGAGTTCGGCTTTCTCGGTGATGTTGTACTTGAGGCAGAACCGGTTGAGCCCGGTGTGGATCTGCAGGTAATCGAAGTCGTCCGAGTCAATCTCATAGACGAGTTTCTGGATGCGGTTGACGAACGCCTTGGTAGCCGAATGCACAGGGTGTTCGAAGATCTGTTCGGGCGTGCCGTCCTCGTAGATGATACCTTCGTTCATAAAGAAGATACGTGTGCTCACGTCGCGTGCGAAACGCATCTCATGGGTGACAATCAGCATGGTCAGACCGCTTTTCGCCAACTGGCGGATGACGGAGAGCACTTCGCCTACCATCGTTGGGTCAAGCGCCGAGGTGGGTTCGTCGAAGAGGATGACATCCGGATGCATGGCAAGCGAACGGGCGATGGCCACGCGCTGTTTCTGTCCGCCGGAGAGGGAGGACGGATAGACGTCCGCCTTCTGCGCCATGCCTACTTTCTTGAGCAGTTCCATCGCTTCCTCCTTGGCCTGCGCCTCAGGCATTTTCAGCAGCCGCGTCGGGGCATAGGTGATATTCTCCAGCACAGTCATGTGCTCGAAGAGGTTGAAGGACTGGAAGACCATGCCCATCTTACGGCGTAGCTTGTCCAGCGGATAGCCGGGAGCGGTGATGTTCTCGCCGTTGACGATGATCTCGCCCGAGGTGGGCGGTTCGAGCATGTTGATGGCCCTGAGAAGCGTACTCTTGCCGGTGCCCGAAGGACCGATGATAGAGATCACTTCGCCTTTGTCTATGGTGCAGTTCACATCCTTGAGGACGGTCAGAGACGAACCGTCCGGATTGATGAATGTTTTGCTCAAATGCTTGATGGTTATCATATGATGTACGATTTACGAATGTACGATGTACGATTTATTTACGAAGGAGGCACAGGCTCAGGGTCTTGCGGATGAGCCAGGCGAGGATGAAATAGATAATCGTGATGACGAGCAGCGGGATGAGTGCATCGAAGGTGCGGGAACGGATGAGGTCACTGGCACGCGTCAGGTCGGCGATGGCAATATAACCCACGATAGAGGTATTCTTTAGCAGCGAGATACACTCGCCCGTGTAGAGCGGCAGACCTTTGCGCAGCGCCTGCGGGAAGACGATGCCCATGAAGGTCTTGAAGGGCGTGAAACCGAGACTCAGTCCGGCTTCGGTCTGTCCTTTGGGTACCGCTGAGATAGAGGTGTCGAAGATACTTCCCGCCGAGGACGCAAAACACATGGCGAACGCCACGATAGCCACCAGGGTAGCACTCATGCCGGAGTTGGCGAAGACTACATAGAACAGGATGAGCAGCAAGACAAGTGTCGGGATACCATTGATGAAATCGCCGTACAGGTCCGCCAGCCCGCGCACCCATCTGCGCTTGCTGCGTCGGCAGGCACAGACACCTATGCCGAGAATGGTGCCTAAGAGAATGGCGAAGAACGTAATCTTAATGGTCTCCACAAGACCGTCCCAAATGAGTTTGATACGGTTCTCTTTGATGAGGTTCATGTGGATGCGTTCGCCCAGCCCCATACGTGCGTCACGGGAGTGGTCCACGATGAAATAGCCCGGGTGGCACTTATAGTACGGGTTGGTGAAATCCATCATTTTCTGGCGTTCCTCCGTGATAAAAAGACAGCCGGAGAGCACATCCGCTTTGCCGGTGTTGATAGCCATGATTGCCGAGCCAACATCCATAAACTGCATCTCAAATGGCCGCCCGATGGAATGCGCGAAACGCCGGAGAATGTCAGCATCTAAGCCTTGCCACTCACCGCCTTCGCCCACATAACTGATAGGGGCTATATTCACGCCGCAGACACAGCGCAAGGGTTTGGTTCCTTCGGGGATGGTGTAGGCAGGTTCCTCCACATAGGGTCCGCCGTTGATCCAGTAGTTGGTGATGGCTTCCAGCGGAGCCGAGGCAAGGAAGGCGTTGAGTTGCTCGGCTATCTCGGTGTTGCCTTTGCGTATGGCAAAAGCCACATCGAAACACTCGTCTCCGACAAAGGCTTTCTTCATGCCCAGACGCTTCAGATCATCCTTTGTAAGCATCACTTCGTCGCTCACATAGACATCGGCGTGCCCTTGCCGTACAGCCTGCACGCCATCTGCTTCGCTGGAGGTGAGGAAAAGTTGCACGTCTGTGCGTTTCTCGTACTTCTGCTGGTAATAACTGCCGTTGGAGGCTGCCAGTACAAGTCCGGAGAGATCCTCCTCCGATTGGGGCTCCCGAAAGTTCTCACCACCGGAACAAGCGGTGAGGGCATATAGCGTAATAAACAAGTAAATCAGTGGATGCTTCATATTATAATTGCCTAACAGGGAAGTCAAAATAGGTATTTGGGAAAGGCTCGTTGGCAAGTGTGAAATGCCACCACTCGCTGTCTATCGGCTCGAAGCCGTGACGGAGCATGGCATTACGCAAGATGAGGCGGTTCTCGGACTGGCGGTAGAGCTTGCAGGGGTAATCCGGATGGCTCTCTTCGCCGAACCAGTCGAAGGGCGAACCCATGTCGAGTTCCTTGCCTGTAGCCGCATCGATGAGCGTCAGGTCCACCGTCGAACCGCGCGAATGGGAAGAGCGCGCGTAGATATAGCCCTGCTCAAAGAGCAGCGACTTATCCACCATGGGATAGAAAATCTTCTTCATCGCCGTGTCCTGCACGTTCTCCGCCCAGCGGATGAAATGGTTGACGGCGGTCTGCGGGCGGTAGGCATCCCAAATCTTAAGGCGGTAGCCGTACGCTTTCAGTTCGTCGCTGACGGCCTTGAGCGAATCCGCTGCCTGCTGCGTCATAAGGGCAATTGGTGCCTCGTAGCCGTCGATACGTTCGCCCACGAAGTTATACGTGCTGTAGTAGCGGATCTCCAAAATCGCATCGGGGATGATGTCTGTCAGATTGACAAACGCACTGCTGTCCTTCTCCGGCTCGGGAGCAGGCTGCTGTTTTTGGCACGAAAGCAACAGAATAAGGGACAAAGGGACGATGTACAATGTACGAAGATATTTCATATGCTGTTTCATTGTATAGGGGAAGTTTAAAAGTGCCCTGTATTATTGTTTCTTGTAATACTTGCTGTGCTGGTATTGCCCGTGAGCCTGCGTTTTGTTGTTGTAGTTGATGGCGAATTTCGGGCAGCGGTGGAGACAGCCGAGGCACAATGCACAACGCTCTGCCGTCCAGACAGGGTTCTTGCCGAGTTTGTTGGTCTCGGTCTTTTCCGTTTCCTGCATCTCGATAGCCTGCACAGGACATTTCTTGGCGCATAGCCCACAACCGATACACTTGCTTTTATCCACCCCGAAGAACTTGGTCTGCCGCTCGTAGGTCAACAGACGGTCTGTGAACGGACGGAAGAAATAAGGCATGCGGTCATGGCTCTTGTTGCCTTGTACACCGGCTTTGATCATCGCAATCACTTCGTCTATCTGCGGCTCGGCGGCATCGACCTGCTGCTGCACTTTCTGCGGGTCGCTCAAGTCGAACATCGGCGTCCAGTTATCGGGCATCTTGACGGAGTAACCGGCATTCATGGCGATGCTCTTGCGCTTCAGTTCATGGCGTGCATCCTCGCAGACAAAGCCTTGCACGAAGCCATACGTAGCGACCGTGAACACGTAGTTGTTTTGTGCCAAGCGGATGTCGGCTTTGCGGATGAACTCGCGCACCAGAACCGGCAGTTCGTTCCAGTTGGTCGGAGTGACGAATCCAAGCGGCTCGCCGTCTGCGAGACGGATTTCAGTACTGGCGGTCTCGATGGACTGCGCTTGTGTGCCGAGTGCTTCGGCGATACGGGTAGCCACATGCTGGCTGTTGCCCGTGGCTGAGAAATAATATATCATGTGCTAATCGTTTTGCGGTGCAAAGGTACAACATTTTTTTGAATTATGCAAGAAACTCTTACAAAAAAGCGACCCACATTGTTGTGAGCCGCAGATAATCATTCTATAAATCTATTCTTTCCAAATCATCCGGCACGAGGACGGAGCCGGAGAAGACGGACTGCGCTTAGGCTATGTATTCGTCGTAGGTCATATGAGTTCCGGATGATCTTATTTTTACTTCTCGCTGAGAATCATGAACAGGACGGCGGCGATGCAGATGACGATGCCGGCAAGGATGTTCACCGTCAGCGGTTCGCCAAAGACCAACGTGCCGATCAAGATAGCCGTTACGGGTTCGAAAGCGCCCAAAACAGACGTTTTAGTCGGACCGATAAGGCGTGTGGAAAGGGCTATCGTCAGCATGGCTATCATGGTAGGGAAGATTGCCAAACCGATGAGATTCAGCACGTCCGAAGTGGTGTCTATACCTTGCAACACCGGCGTTCTGTCAACAAGCAGGTACGCCAGAAAGGCGATGGCACCTACCACCAGACCATAGAACGTGAGCATGTGTTCGGAGATATGTTTGATACGCTGCGAGCGGTTGACAATCACCAGATAAACAGCGTAACTCAAAGCAGACATCGCCGCGAGAACAATGCCGAGCCAGTGAATCTCTGTTCCGGCGGCAGGCCAGCTGAGCAAGACCACTCCCGCTATCGTGGCGGCTATAGACAGCCATACCTGCCATTTGGGATAGACATGCAGCCCGACCATGATAAGTGCCACAAAGACCGGATACAAATAAACGAAGGTCGTTGCCAGCCCCGAAGGAATGAACCGGTACGACTCGAAGAGAAAGACACTGCTGGCGGCGAACAGACAGCCGAGCACGACCAGCAGGCGCATTTCCCGTCCGTTGACGCGGAAAGACTCATCCCGGAACGCCATCCAGAGACCTAAGATCACCGCCGAGATGGCATAACGGAAGAACAGGAGCGACAACACCGGCACGCCGCCGTCCAAAAGCGGTTTGCCGAACAGCGGATTCAGTCCGTACGAGACACCCGCCGTCACTCCGGCTGCAAAGCCGAGAACTGTTTTCTGCTTGTGGGTCATAACAACGGTTGGGCGATATTGTCAAATTCATCAATGGGAATGGGTCTGAATTCCATTTTGATAAGTTGTGCTTATTGAGGGCTGCAAGACAATCTCGGCGTCTCCTTCCAAAGCGACTGCAAAGGTACAACTTTTTTGCGAGATATGCAAGTTTTATTGCGATTTTCTCAAATTAGCCGGTTTGGACTTACCCCCTTTCATAGTATTGCCTATTTAATCATTTTAATCACTTTCGCGGGATTGCCGACGGCGATGGAGTTGGCGGGGATGTCGTGCGTGACAACCGATCCGCCCACTATCGGCTCGCCTGTCGCCATCTGTTCACGAAACAGGTCTATGGTCGTATTTATGCTATTATAATAATTCTGCCAATTTATCTTTTTGAATGATCTTCGGCGCGCTTTTGCCTGCCAGCACAAGGATCTTCTTTCCGTCGCGATAGATATGTAACTGCCGTGAACGGACAACAGCCGTCAGCGTCGGGTCAGTCTCTATTTGTTCACGGATAGCACGGTATTCACCATCCGGGGCGAATAATTTGCGTTGCAGGTACGAGCACATGTTTGTGGCGTCAAAATTCATTTAATTTGTTTATTTTTAATATTCGTTGGGTTATCTCTTCGGGGGGGGCAATAAGGAGTTGACCGTGGTTCTTATTTGTTGGTTTGTGTTATTTCAGTTGGGCGACCAAAGCGTCGCTGATGTTGTTTCCTAATTGTTGGCAGACATCCTGACTCCAGCGTTGCGCCATGGCGATGCGTGCGGCGGAATCGCCAATACCTTTGAGTTTGGCATAGATGTAACCGGCGTTGAAATTATCTCCTGCTCCCACCGTACTGACCGTCTCTATCGGCGAAACGGAATATGTCTCGCAACCTTCGGGTGAATAAACGCGAATCGCCCGTGCGCCGTCGGTCAAAATCAAATTCGGACAGAATGGGTGTACACGTTCGTAGATAGCGTCCGCATTGGTCAGATTATAGAGATATTCAAAATCTTCCATCGATCCTCGTACGATATTCGCGAGTCGCATGTTCTCTTCGATATTCTCCATCACATGAGGAATATCGGCGATGTGCGTCTTACGGAAATTGATGTCGTAGTACAACCACGCGCCCATTTTGTGCGCTTCTTGCAGCATCGCGCGAACGGCGGGACGGATAGCAGGATTGATGGCAAAGAACGAGCCAAAGAGCACAATATCGGAGGCTTGGATATGTGGTAACTCGCCATCCAAAGCCGCAGAGGCATGGTCCTTGTAGAAGATATACTGCGCATCGTTGTGCTCGTCCAAAAACGCCAGGGTTATATGCGACTTGGTTCCTGAGTGGCGATGGACAAAATCATCCGACACGCCGTTCTTACGCAGATACCGGCAAATCATATCGCCGATATGATCTCCACCGACTTCCGTCACCATGGCGCAAGGCACTCCGGCGCGCCCCAACGAAACGATACTATTGAACGCCGATCCGCCCGGAACAGCTTTCTGCGGCTGGTCATTCTTAAAAAGGATATCCAACACCGTCTCTCCAATACCTATTACTCGTCTGTAATCCATAGTCAACATTAGTTAAAATAATAATTCTTTCAATTCGTGTATGTTTGCGCAGGTATGCCAGCCCGCGGTTTGTTCTGCTGCTTGGCGGTTCGATTCCGTGTCATCGACAAAATAAGTCTGCTTCGGATCTGCTTGGATGAACCGATCTACCTCTTTGAAAATGTCCGGATCAGGCTTTGCCTTCCAATAATTGAAGGACAAAAAAGTAGCATCAAACAGTTGTTCGATCCGTTCCCCATAAAGCGAAAGCGTGTGTTCCCAATGTATCCGGTCTGTGTTGGACAAAAGGTATGTGCGATAGCCTTTCTGACGAAAAAGCCGAACGGTTTCCCACTTTTCCTCGGTTATCCCGGCGTGAATGATATTCCATGCGTCAATCACCTGCTGTTCGGTCGTACCTTGCCGGCAACGCTTCAAAACCTCTTTGACAAACCATTCCGGACTATCCCCTGAACGTGTTTCAAACTTCGCTCTCAGCGTGTTCGGTTTGTTATTTCCCAAGCCTAACACATTCTCAATATCCTCGTCCGTCATGAACTGCCGAAAAGTGCGCAAGCAGCCTTCCAGATTGTGGTCCATGAGCACACCACCCAAATCAAAGATAATATTCTTCGCGTCTGTCACTTTTTTGCTCGATAAATCAAGAGGTGTTTCCATAGGGTTTTATGCTTGGTTGGTATTTTCAGGGTTGATGTATTGCATGTACTCGTCATAGGGGATGTGGGTACCGCCCATGGATTTGAGGTGTGGTGTTTCGAACTGACAATCAATGATTCCGTTCGCTTTGCCGACCATAAACGCGAGATAGATGAGTGCCAGTTTTGATGCACTCGGCGCTAGCGAGAACATGCTCTCGCCGAAGAAATTGCGTCCTATGGTCACGCCATACAAACCGCCGACGAGTTCGTCCTCTTGCCACACTTCGACACTCATGGCGAAGTTCATTTCATGCAGTTTCTTATACGCCGGGATCATTCGTCCTCCGAGCCACGCGCCTTCTTCCCGGTCACGCCCTTGCGCCTTGCCGCAATTCTCGATGACTTGGTCAAACGCCTTGTTGAACGTGACGTGATACTTGTCCTGATTCATGAGCGTGCGCATGGAATGGCTGATATGAATGTCTTTGGGAAAGATGACAAATCGGTCTTGCGGGCAATGCCATAAGATCTGATTGCTCCGGTAGTCAAACCACGGGAAGATACCATGGCTGTACGCCAACAAGAGCCATTCGGGTGTGAGGTCTCCACCAACGGCAAACAACCCGCTTTTGTTCGCCAAATGCGGATCAGGAAAACCAATAATATCGTCGTCCAGCCGGAATACCATTTATTTCAAGATTAGTTCTTTGTCTTTTATGTCCACGCGCACTTTGCCGCCGTTTTGCAGTTTGCCGAAGAGGATCTCTTTCATGAGCATCGAACTGAGATACTTGCGGATGACACGATCCATTTCCCGTGCGCCGTATTTCTCGGAATAGCCTTTGCGGATGAGGAAATCGCGCGCCGCGTCGGACAGTTTGAGAGTGACTTTCTTTGCTTGGAGACGCTCTTGGAGGATGCTTAGTTTCTTTTCGAACACTTGTGCCGCCATGTCACGCGACATGTCGTTGAAGACCACCATGCCGGACAGACGGTTGATGAACTCCGGTTTGAAAGTCTTCTTGACGGTATCGAGCATCGCATCGCCACGGGTCTTGGTGTTGCTGAAACCGACCGTTCCCATGGATGCGAACTGCGCTCCGGCGTTGCTGGTCATGATCAGAATGACGTTCTTGAAATCGGCTTTGTTACCTTTGTTGTCCGTCAGCCGCGCATAGTCCATCACTTGGAGAAGGATGTTGTAGATGTCCTGGTGTGCTTTCTCTATTTCGTCGAGCAAGAGCACGCAGTTAGGCGATTTGCGAATGGCATCGGTCAGCAGGCCGCCGTCGTCGTAACCGACATAGCCCGCCGGCGAACCGATGAGTTTGGCAACGGCATGTTTCTCCGTGTATTCGGACATGTCGAAGCGCACTAACTCCACGCCCAATTCGGAGGAAAGGACTTTGCACAACTCGGTTTTTCCGACACCGGTCGGTCCAACGAAGAGCAGGTTGGCAAGGGGTTTGTCAGGTTCGTTGAGTCCGGCTTTCGCCATCTGCACAGCTTCTACGACTTGCTTTACCGCTTCGTCCTGTCCGAATAACCGGGCTGTGATATGTTCGTACAGGGTGGCTAACTGTTTGTTCTCGCCATACGAAGCAGCAAACATATCATCGGAGATCTTGCAAATCTTCTTGACCGTTGATTCGATGAGCGCTTTGTCCACCACTTGTGTTTTCTTGCGCAAGGGATGTAACTCGCGGAACGCTCCGGCTTCGTCGATGAGGTCTATCGCTTTGTCGGGCAGGAAACGGTCGGCTACGTATTTGGCACTCAGTTCCACGGCGTACGACATCATTCCTTCGGCATATTGCACATGGTGGAACTGCTCGTACCGCGGTCGGAGTCCTTCGAGGATCTTAACGGCTTCCTCTTGTGAGGGTTCCGGCACATCAATCTTCTGAAACCGCCGGACGATGCCTTGCGATTTCTGCATGTACTTGTTGTACTCTTTGTAGGTCGTTGCGCCGATGAAACGGATGTCTCCGGCTTCGAGATAGGGTTTGAGGATATTGGAACCGTCCAGACTGTCGCCGCCCGAAGCACCGGAACCGATGAGCGTGTGTATCTCGTCGATATAGACGATGGCATTCTTCAGCTTTGAGACGCCTTTCATAACGCGTTTGATATGGTCCTCGAACTCGCCGCGATACTGTGTTCCGGCAATCATCGTACCCATATCCATCTGGTATATCTTGGCTCCTTTGAGCCGTTCGGGCACGTTGCCTTCTTCTATCCGTTGCGCCAAGCCATAGATGAGTGCGGTCTTGCCGACACCGGGTTCGCCCACATGCAACGGGTTATTCTTATCGCGTCGGCAAAGGACTTGGATCGTACGATCGAGTTCGGCTTCACGCCCGATAAGCGGGTTATGGTTCGCCAGGAGGTCATTAACGCATGTCACCAACTCCGTCCATTTCTGTTTGCGTTCAAAGCCCAAGAACGAATCATACTCATCGCGTTCGTCCTCCGTGTCAACCAATTCCGGATGGTGGTCAGGCAAAGTGCGTCCTTCGTAAGCATCGATGATCGAACGTAGCAGTTCAGTCTCGTCTTCCGTGAACCGGCTGCGCAGGATATAGTTCGCCTGCGACTCCTCCAACTGCAACATCGCGTGCAGCACATGTGTCGTGTCTATCTCCTCTTTGCCGGCATTCACAGCATTGCTCTCTGCGATGGTCATCATCTGCACGTACTGCACAGACGGCAGGATCTCGTATTCGCCCACTTCTTCCGGCACGAAATTATTATGCAAGTCGCCGTAGATGGGCTCTTTGAGGTTCTTCTGATAGTCCACGTGGTAACTATCGCACAACACCATGAACTCGTTATTGCGGCAGCAGATACCGACGAGCAACAGTTCCGGCGTCAGGAACTCCACACGACTGCTGACCGCGAAAGACTCCGCGAAATGAAGGGCTTCTGTTAATCGTTTGCTATTTTCCATCTTGTCTGTGCGTTAGAAAGGTAAATCCTCCGGTTCGTACGGAGTGATGGTCAGTCGCAACGGAAATCCTTCGTCTTTCGCCAGCTGCATGGCTTTGGTCACTTTGCTCACGGCGATATCGTACGGATAGACACCCACATTCGCCGATCCGAGCTTATGCACATCCAGCATGATCTGCGTAGCCGCTTCGGGCGATTTGAAGAAAACGGCCCGTAGCACATGTACCACAAACTCCATCGTGGTCACGTCGTCGTTGTGCATGATCACATTGTATCGTTTGGGTTTTTCGAGACGTGTCTTCGTCTCCATTCCTCTTTGCGTTCTTCCTTGAGACATAATTTGTTTTTATAATTAGTAGTGTTAATTTTCAATTTTCCCAATCTGTTTTTTCCTTCCTTGCACGTTAAAGTGTGCAAAAGTACAAAAAATAATTGACATGTGCAAATTTTTTTTCTATTTATATCCCAAAATATTTGCATATGTCAAAAAAAAGTTGTACTTTTGCAGCAAATTTTGAATCATTTAAATAATATCATTATGAAAAGGAACTTTTTTATAGCGCTTATGTGCGTGTTAAGTGCCGGTTTATTCTTTGCGTGCAAGGGTAATGGTGTAACGGGCGGCACAGATCCAGAGGGTATTGACCCTTCTACGTTAGACAATACGGTCAAGAAATGTTGGGAAATCACCTATACGGTTGGTTCTGCCACAGAGGTTGGTTATCTTTG
>ONQO01000063.1 GCA_900319995.1 uncultured Bacteroidales bacterium | reverse complement strand
CAAGTCCTTGTACAGCCGATTTATCTCTAAATAAATTTAATATAACTCGTCCGTACAACCCCTTGACTTTAGCGAGTTATAAAACAATAATCTCCAAAATTTTCAAGATTTAAATGTAAATAATTGTGATAAACTTGTTGTATTTCCGCTAACGGATTAAAATTCAAGATGATAAGATGACTATCTTCGTCTATATACATCGGAACTTCTGCTTTCCTATAGGATGAAGGGAAACCATTCTTTTTTGCCCAACACCTCTCTAATTCGGCAACATTCTTTTTTATTATTTTATAATGACATTGATGATACTCTATACCATCTTTGCAATGTATTACCTTTCATTAGTGTTCACGAAATTGATTTACAATAGCTGTTAACATGTGTATTTATAAGAGTTTAGATAGCAAAAACGCTCTGTGAGGGTATTTTTGAGGATATCAAAAAGAGGTTGATTTTATGATATTTTTAAGGAGCAACTATTTAACAGATGTCCATTTTACTCCTTCAGAATCTACGAACCAATACCTTCATTCTTTTTGATTTGTGCTGTTGGCTTGTCGTTTAAGGACATTGTTATTGTATCCGTAAACTCTTTGAAGATCTTGGTCTCATCAAATGATTTCGCCCATATGTCTTCCATTCGTTCGTAATCTACTTGATAAAAAGCATAAGTAGTGTGCAAATTATATGATCCTAACTCCACAGCAAAAATGCTTCTATCCGTGCAATCTAATGAGAAATATGCGACATCTTCTGCGCCATCTACTATTCTGTCGATATCAAGGAATTCAATGTGCTTATATACTTGTTCCTTCCCACATTTACAGCCTTTTTCCCCTCGAATATAATATTCATGGACCATTTGCACAATGTACGTCAATGTATCATTTGCGGAATCTGTAAATCTGACTATATCGCCTTCCTTATATGGTGCATAGGAATAGAACTCCTTCTTTGGGAAATCATCCGGTACATAATATTGGTCACAACTGTAAAGTAGAATTGTGCATAGTGCTATTATAAAATATCTTATTTTCATGGCATAACATTAAATACTTTATCAAAATCGCCATTATTTATCACTTCAATTAGTCGCTCGGTGTACATATGCAATTCTGTTGATTTGTTCATTACTTGCTTTGTTTCTTCAATTCATCCACTTCGGCAGACAATTTCTGTATCTCTTGAAGCAAGAGAGGTATCATCTGAATTCGCCTGCAAAGGTACTGCTTTTTTTGACATGTGCAAATTTTTTTCAACAGAAAAATACACATCACACAATCAACACTCCATCGAGTCATTTAACAGACAATCTCATTCGCATCTCGTTCGCATTACGGACGTCATAGTCACGTTCGTTTCCGGTTCTAACGACGCACAAAGGCACTCACTGCCCGAATGAGTGCCTTTGCCGTAACCCGTAACCGGTAACCGGTAACCCGTAACCGTTTATCTCACTTCCTGTCCCTGCAAGGTATAAACCTTCTCCCCGCGCCGGATAAAGACTTTTCCGCCACGAACGACTTTTGTACAGTGGGTATCATTGCCATGAACATCTTCGTCGATACTTTCGGGCCAATCGGTATGGAAGGCCATCGACTTCTCGTCCAGCGTTGCGCCGTTGTTGTCCTTGGCGGTGATGGTCAGGTTGTACTCTGTGCCTTGTTCCAGACCGGTGACGGTAAACGAGAAACCTGTGCCTTGTGTCTGTTGCGGTGTGCGGGACGGGGCACTGAACGCAATCTGTGTCAACTGGCCGTTGGCATTGAAGACAAGCGTGCAAATCACATTACCCTCCTTGTCTTTGATAACCAATTCGTAGGTTGCTGCATTCTCAACCGCAGGCCAGACTACTTCGGCGGCATTCTCTGCCGGCATTATCTGCAAATCGGTGGTCTGTACGGATGTGGAACCTATCGGACGCACGTCATATAATCCCCATGTATCGTGCATCTTGTAGGTATCGAGATAATCCGCAGGAACATAGACAATCGTGCTATAGTCCAAACCATAAAGGGCGTTTTGATTTACCGTCGGCGGACGCTGACTGTAGCATGTGATAGTTTCTATTGCAGGACAACCGTAAAACGCATATTCTTCCAACACTTTGACGGAAGAACCAAGGATGACATTCTTCAGATTAGTGCAACCCTTAAAAGCACTTTGACCGATAGTGTTAACCTCATTGCCGATGGTCAGCGATTCAATGAATGTGCCGTAGGTGTAGTTCTCGGAGAGTGCACCTTTGCCGGTGATTTCTAATGCCATCGTTGACGGGTCAAATTTCCAAGAGAGCACATTATCCTTACCGCATTTCCCCTCAAGCAAATAATCAAAGATTGCTTCCATCGTGGTGTCTTGTGTTAGTTCAATGGTTCGAGGGTTATCAGTGTTGCCATCGGACCAGCTGATGAACTGATAGCCACGATTTGGGATAGCCGTACATGTTATATTTGATGAATCTATATTTGATGAATCTATCCGAGCTTCAGTTGGTCCATCAACACTACCCTTTTGCGCGTCAAATATATAGTTACAACTGAATATGTCACAGTTTACAAAACCTGTAAATCCTACATCCTTATATATGGCATTAATAACCATACTGCTATTAGCATAATTGAAGGTTTGATCCCATCCTAAAAATTCAAGGCCATCAAAAACAGGAGGTGTTGGTGCAACTATAGACTCCCCATTTTGAAGGTAAAGTGTTCTTAGGTTATAATCAAATGCTTTAAATGTAATTTTGTAATCGTATGCTCCTGAATTTCCTTCTGTACATTGGTCCCAATGAGTATTCTGAGACAAATTCAATGTGATAATTGTATCACCGCAAAATCTACCTCTGACTTGTTCTCTATCTGCGCAAAGTTGGTTATCATATCCTTGTTCAGCACTAGCAAATATAAATTCGTCTAAATCGGACGCCAGTATGGTTGTCATATAAGTATAACCACTAAGTTGGTTCATAGGTGTTCCGGTCCAATTATCAAAACTGCCACGTATAGACGGTGTCTCAAATCCGCATTCAGGAAATGTTACTGTAACGGTGCGTTGTTTTATAATAGTAGTATGACACTCGGATTTCTGCCATAATGCTATATGGATATAAATAAGACCACTCGAATGAATTTGGATATCACCAACGCTTGAGATGCTGTGACTAGCAGTGCAGTAATCCTCAAGAAAGTCATAGCTTAAAGCTTGTCCTTCCCAAGAACCATCGCCGGTATAAATCAAACAAATCTTACCCATCATACGAGCAGTGACACCTCTAGAAACAAATTCATTACCTAATTTATAGGTAGCCTTGAACCAACCCTGATAACCCTCAATAGGTTCAAACTTGATGCAGTTATACCGAGCACCAACACCATTTTCACCAAGATATTGATCGCTTCCTGTCCAATTATTGCCATCAAGGGTACCTTTAAAAGCTATACCATTGCATTCTGTTCCAATAGGAATTCTAATGACAAAGGTCACATAGCCATTTTGAGGTGCGGGAATAGACGGCACACACTCCGCAAAGAAGTTCATGCTAGCCACTATGGCAAACATAAAGGTAAAAAGTTTTCTCATAATAGTTCCCTGAATCCGTGTCGGGCGCAACTTTTAAATGGTTAATAATGATGTTTAGACATATACATAATAAAAGCGTGAAGTTCACTTGCTCTTCACGCTAACTGAGGGCTTCGCAATCCCCGAATAAAGTAGAAAAACAACCGAAATCCACGCCCGATATGTACAACCCGCCCGCCCATTAAGCGAGCGTGGATAAAATATACATATCCACGAGGACATTTATTGTTGTTGTCTGGACTTTATTCTGCGAAATGTTGCGAAGATTCCAGTTAGTCGCAAACAACGTTAATAAACGCCTTTTATGTCCCCCTGTTTAACGTCTGAGAGCTGACGGTATAAGTAAAACACCTTTGCGCTGCAAAGGTACTGCTTTTTTTTGACATGTCCAAATAAATCCGCACTTTTTTGCAGATTTATTGCTTTTGAGAGCATTTAGCGATTAGCTATAGCTAAAAACGGTTACGGGTTACCGGTGACCAGTTACCGGACGCGCTTGCGCGCTAAAAGCCAATAGCCAAAAGCCAAAAGCCAAAAGCCAAAAGCCAAAAGCCAAAAGCCAAAAGCCAAAAGCGCTTTCCCCCCATAACCCGTAACCCATAACCGAAACCCCGTAACCGCTCAACGAGTCATTCCGTGGTGGGAACAAGCGCGAACGTAATAAGAGGAAAGAGGAAAGATGAAAGAGGAAAAGGGGAAGGTGTAGGGTGTAGGGGGACAGGGGATGGTTATTCAGCGTGTGATACGCCTGCGCCAAAGCTATACTGTCTGCTTTCTCCGTGCCGTACATCCGTCCCTCCGCACGGGCACTGTCCGCTTGCGCAACGACCGCCTGCGCCTCATGCAGCGCACGACGCGAGCAGCCGGTAAAAAGGCACACGGCAACACATACCCATATGCAACATTTTCCTAACACGCTGCAAAGGTACAACTTTTTTTTGACGTATGCAAAAAAATCTGTACGGAATGCAGAGAAAGTGTAATAAAACACAAAGGCTCCTGCTATTCTGCGTGCTTGAGTTCTATGGAGATTATGGCACGCAGGAATGAGGCAAAGGAGTAATAACGGCGACGCTGTGGTTTGGCGGAGTTGGGATTATAGTCCGGCGAGGACTTGGGCAGCAGAGGTGCGAGCGGGTCAGGAGAACCGGAAAACTGCTTTTCGAAGCGCGTCTTATAGTCAGCGAGTTGTGCGCGGAGCTGCTCTGCGGCTTCGCGTTCTTCGGCAGGCAGGGCGGCGAGTTCGTCAGGCGTGAGTTGACCGGCTTTCATAAGAGCGAGAGAACGTCGGTGCGCCTCACCAAAACGTTTCATGTTGGCGAGTTCCGCTCCTTTGGGCGGGTTCTTTTTGAAATCGCGTGGAAAGTCCACTACATAGGCTTCCTGCACACATGTGTGAAGGACTGCGCCAGATTCAGAGCGGTATTTCTTCTGGCGGAAGATAGTACCATCTTTGGAATACTTGCCGTGGAGTTCGGCAACAGGGGATTCAAGTTTAACTTGTGACATTTGAACGAGCTATGGAAGATCAGAAACATATAAATTCTTTTTGACTGCTTTGGTGCTTTGGACTCTATCGAGTTAAAAGCAATTAAAAGCCATCAGGTCAAACCTATTTTTCTTATCTTCCGCAATCCTCCAAGCTCAGAGAGGTTTTTTTGATAGTTTAGTTATGCTGTCCTCATAGTGTTGTCATATGAATCACGCGGGAATAACGCGGGAATCACGCGGGAATCACGCGGGATTAACATGTAAAAACGAGTGCAAAGGTACAACTTTTTTTTGACATATGCAAGTAAAAACGTTTTTTTTATCAAATATTTATATTTGAAAATGTTATTGTAACTTCAAGGGCACCGACAGGGCTATGCTGTTCCAGCTCGAAATTACATTTGCACATTGTGCGAGTAACAAGTCTTTCAGGCTAAAAATTCAAGTAAATTTGATTTTTATCGTCAAAGCCTTGTATATTCCAAATTTTTCTTATTTTGCAAGCAAAAACGATTATTTTCACTAAATATTTGCATTTTTGAAAATTTTGTTGTAACTTTGCAGCGAAAATGAATTGATGGTTGAATGTGAATAATGGATATATAATCATTTTATGGAAAAGAACAGTATAGAAATGTCCATGATGGATCCGGAAGAATACGAAATGGTGGATTATATCTTCCGTTCTATCCCAGCAGAAGACAGACAAGATTTGAGTAGGGATGACATCCTTTATGTGTTAGACTTAATGGACGATTATCTGGAAACGCAAGGCTTGGTGCACATTGATGAACGCTCAGGTGAAGCGGATTATGTAGAAGGAGAAGTAGATGAAACAGAGCAGTTAAACTACGTACTGGCGGCGGCGAAAAAGGATGGACGCGCTATTAGTAGCGTCCATATTCAGCTTATTCAGGACGCTGAACTGCAATTCGGGATTGAGAAAGGGTACTATGAGGAGAATTGAGAATTGAGAATTGAAACGGATAGCGACGATAGGATTTTTTGATGGCGTACATACAGGTCACCGCTACTTGTTTGAACAGTTATTACGCCTTGGAACCGAGCGCAATATGCGCCCGCTCATTGTTACGTTTGATGTTCATCCTCGCTCCGTACTCCAGTCCGATTATATTCCCCAACTTCTAACAACAGCCGATGAGCGTCGATCTTTGCTTTCGCAATACGGGGAAGTATTAATGCTCCCGTTCAGCGAGGTACAACCGTTAACGGCAGAAGCATTTATGCGTTTTCTGCACGATCGCTATGACGTAACGGCTGTGGTAATGGGTTATGACCATATGTTCGGTTCAGACCGACTTCGTCACCTTCAGGACTATCGATTGGTTGGCTCTAAAATCGGCATTGAGGTGCTAAGCACAGGAGAGTTTACCGAAGGTGAATGGCACGTATCTTCGACAGAGATACGAAACGCTCTGATGAACGGTAATATAGCTGTGGCTAATGAATTATTAGGTCGTCCGTACTCCCTCAGAGGAACAGTAGTACACGGCAAAGAGATTGGACGCACGATAGGTTTTCCGACGGCGAACATCGTCACGAATACTCCGGATAAAATCATCCCTAAATCAGGAGTCTATGCTGCACAAGTAAATACGCCAACACTAAACGACGCTCCCGCCTTCGTGAATATTGGCACTAACCCTACAATCAATAACCGGTCAGAGCACGATGAAAGGAAAACGGAGATTCATCCTTTGTCCATTGAGGTGCATATTCCCTCTTTTAGAGGTGATTTATACGGCCAAGAGTTGGAATTGCGGTTCTTGCGATTCCTGCGTGAAGAGAAACAATTCCGTTCGATAGAAGCTTTGCAAAGACAGATTAAGGCTGATATTGATAGCATCCTGCGTCGGGTTTGATCCCTTCCCTTGAAACGCCATTTCTGTCCATAGGACAAGTTAATGCCTTAAGACTATCTGCGATACCGATAGCGGGGCTAAGACTATCCAACCGGAAATCATAATAGACATATTCCTTGTACTTGTAGAAATCGTTTCTGAAGACAGGCATCGTGTCTGTTTTCTGCCAATAGGTATTCGCATGTGAATGTGGCATATTCAGGGTGTCCGTTTTGAGATAATTGCCTTTGAAAACGCCCGGATAATACCTGTCAAACGGCGTCGCTACAACTAATTGGTTTGTCAAATAACCGGTAATGATGCTATTATAGAACGAAGCGTTCGTCTGCGGTTCTTTTTTACTCAGATTATCAATATAAACAGCCGCCGTTTCATCCTTTTCCGCCGATTGGATGCGTATGTTTGTGTAGCCGAAATAGGAAGCGATAGTGGAATGAACGAAGACATGCTCTCCTCCGGCACAATAGACACAATACACGCCACAATTACTTATCTCTGTGTTCGTTACGCAGGCATTGACATGATTAAGCACAATGCCGTAAAGCGTATGATTGTGAATCCTGCATCCATCCATCGTCAATGTCGGAAGGGTCTGTGTGCATGTACTGGCACAATACAAACCTGTATTACCGGAAAGTATTTCTACGTGTTCCAAATGATACGTCTGCGGTTTGTCAGAAACGAGGAATACTCCGTTCCATCCTCCTCCGGCATAGAGATATGGAACAGAATCGAAGAGTCTGTCGAGGCGGTCTCCACGAATAAGTATGGGTTTTGCCAGCGTACCCGGCGCGTCCAAATCTCCTTGCGCATAGATGCACGCATTGTTATGCATATAGATGCGTGCTCCCGCCTCCATCGTCAACTTTCCGTTCACCACTAATGTGTCATATACTATATAGGGCAATGAATCGCTGAAGGTAAAATCGTTCACGAAAACACGACCTTTCTTCCCTATCCTATTGACGTTTTGCCCATAAGCTTCCAATACCACATCCTGTGTGGTTCCCGTAGCCAGATGAAAATAGAGCCGGTCGCTGACAAGTAAGGGGTTATTACTATTGAGCGGGTTTATGTCCACCCGAACAAAGACAAAGGCACTATCTCCGCCGTTAATCTGCATTCGTTTAAAACGCGTAAGGTCCGCTTCTCCATCTATATTGACAGCAAAAGCATTTCCTTTCTCCAACCAAATACGGTCAATCTCCATCGCCGAGGCATTGGGGTTATAGACCATCAGCGTCATCGTAGCGCTTCCTTGCTGCGTAAAAACCGTATCGAAAGAGAGCGTATCAGACGAGAACGCTAACCTCAAAGAAGGATCGTCAGACACGTGGTACTCACGGCATCCTGTCAAAAAATGACAAAGGATAAAGGAGAAAAAAGAAAGGATGAATATGTATTTATTAGTTCTCAATTCTTAGCACGAGGAAGGATTATTTTGCTATTCAAAATTGAAAGTCAGGCATATACAGTGACTCGTCATGCGAGAAATGGAATTGGAATAGAATGCTTCATTGGGCGCTAACTCCATTCGTTTGCTTGCGGGATACAACTGGTCGGCAAATCCTATCCGATAGGATATTTCTGGACAGAACTTGAACCACCTGAAATAGAGATCAACTCCAAATCCCACTTCACAGAAATAGTCAGTCAGATTCATCAGAATGGGCTTTTCCCGGTCACGACTTACATTAAAACTGGCTCCCCCTCCAAAAATGACATAAGGTCTGTAGTTTCCTTCTCGTTCAGCGCTCCACTTGAGATACAGAGGCAGATATAGGGGCATAGCGAGTACATCTATATCCTTTCCAGTTTTTCCGGGCGTTCCAACCACCGGATTTCCGCTCTCTGTTTTAAAAGTAATCGTTCTACTCATGAACTGTATTCCGGGACAGAAACGCAGATTCAGATACCTGCAGAGGCGCAAATCACTCACAAAGCCGACATGGAATCCAGGAAGCATAGACCCGACGCGTGAATGGTATATCTCTCCCGTTATGGAGTCCGGCACTTCACTATCCGTGATCCCAAAACTGCCTATGTTAACCCCAAGCTGGAAGCCAAAGTGAAAGAGTTTGTCATCCACATAAGGTCTGTTCATCGCCTGTTGAGACCAAGAACAAAGGGAGAATGTACAAAGTACAAAGGCTAATATGTATTTACAATGTTTCGTAATTCTCAATTTTGAATACTTAATTCTATTTTTTGTTTAAAAATCGCTGTCACTATTGCTATTACCGCTATCATCAAAGTCATCAATTCCTCCCATATCGCCATCGGGACGCTGTCTGCGTTTTCCACTTTGATTGCCGAAGTTATAGGTCAGCGTAAGGCTGATTGTTCTACTATGCCATCTATTCTCGCTGAACTGCCAGAATCCATCTCCCCAAGTAGTGTTACGACGCGCACGGCTGTCGAGCAGGTCGCGTACATTAAGCGCCAACGCCAGTTGTTTGTTGAGGAAAGTGTGTCTCAAGCCTATATCAATCGAGTAACTATGACTTGTCGTACCTTGTGCCACCACGCGCGGCGAACGATAGTTTGCGGAAATCTGACCGCTGAAATTCTTCGTAAAGAGGAATTGTGCATTAATGCGCACAGAGCCGGCAAAGATATTCTGTCCTGCCAGATTAACAGGAATAGCAGTCCCCTGGTGCATGATAGTCTGGTTAACCGCCGCGATGTTATTCCAATAGAAATTGGCGCTGGTTGTCAGTTGTAACAGTTCACCGAAAAGGCGGTTTTTGGCTACCACTTCAATACCTAACTCCTGACGCGTCGCCACATTGAGATAGGTATTCTTCATGACGTCTCCATCCATGTATTTGATGTTCTGCACGGCTCCTTCGCGGTATTTCCAGAACACTCCGGCAGAGAGTGTATGGCGCTCCCAAGTCTTGAGATAGTTCAACTCCAAGTTATTGGAGTACGCAGGCAACAAGTCCACGTTTCCGTAACTAATGTTGGTACTATCGGAGAAGTCCATACGTGGGTTGATCTGATGTCCCCACGGACGATTGACACGGCGTGTGTAGTTGAGTTGCAATTCATGTCCGTTACCAAAATCATAACTGATATAGGCACTTGGGAATACTTGGAAATACGCTGTGTCTTTTTTGTTCGGGAATGCCGCATAGGAGTCTTGTACATTGCCTGATCCATCTTTGTAGTCCGATTCCAAATGACGCATGTAGTACTCTCCTCGCAGGCCGACCTGAATGGACAATTTGTCCCAGAAACGGTTTCCGTACGTTATATAAAGCGCATGATTCTGCGTTAAACCGCTGACGTCAGAGAAATAAGGGAACAGTTCCGTTTTCGTGCCACTTTTGGCAATATTATGCGCCTCGGAGAAACTGTTGCTCCAGTTACGTGTATAATCATATCCCGCTTCCAATCGGCTTTGTGCCGTTGGTTTCCACTCATAATCCGCCTTAACTTCAACGCTCTGATTCTTATTCAGATTACTCTGATCCTGCCACGTAGTATCGTTGTTTTCGATTTGGGTATAGTCGGTTAACTGGTTCCAACCGAAATTATTGTACGTACCACTGACATACAATTTATGTTCGTCCAATTCAAAGGTATAATCGAGTGTCGCCATACCGCCCGGATGGTATCCAGTACCGCTTTGTTCGCGTGTGTAATCACGGAGTACATTTCCGAAAGCATCAGTCAACAGGTACGAACGCTTGTTAGAGTTACGATTATTGAACACCTTCGGGTCGCTGACCATACCAAAACCGGAGACACCGAGCGTGTGTCCTTCCGCCAAGCGGAAGTTCAAGCCAGCACGTGCAAAGATTCCGCCGCCTCTATGAGTCTGTAATCCTTCTTGTTGCAAATGGCTGGTTATAAGCGTTGAATCCAATTTCTCAGATCCCATTCCGGAGAGGTTGTACCGATCCGTTTTGCTACCACCGTTACTGATGTGATAGCGGTAGCCCACATTGAAATAGCCATCTACCGGACCTGCATTAAAGTTGATATTAAAGCCGATGTTTCCTCCCGGCGGCACATTCCACGGCGCAGCCAAGGCATAATTGAGTCCAGCCTGCACAGAACCGTAATATCCTGCAGCACGGTCTTTTTTCATGACGAGGTTGATAATACCGGATGTTCCCTCCGGCGGATATTTGGCACTCGGGTTCGTAATGACTTCAATTTTCTCCACTGTACCTGCGGGCATTTGCTGTAGCACTTGTGCGCGGTTTTCGCTGTTCAGACCTGCTGGTTTGCCGTTAATCCATATCTCGACGTCTTCCGAATTACGGAGCGAGATATTGCCTTCTTGATCGACATCAACGGAAGGTATATTCTCCAATACATCGGTAACACTTGCGCCGGCAGAAGCGATGTTCTGATCGACCGTGAACACTTTTTTGTCCAGTTCAAAGCGCATCGAACTTGCCTGCCCGACGACTTCAACGTCCTGCAACACCTGAGTATCCTCCCTTAGCACAATACGACCGAGGTTTACCGGTTTGCCGGCTACGGCCAGTTCTTTTCGTTGCTCCGTATAGCCCATGAAAGAAACTACAATACTGTACTTTCCATCAGCTAACTCAAGTTTAAACTCGCCTTTGTCATCCGTAACCATACCCGTTACAAGTGTCTCTCCTTGCATAATACTGACATTGGCAAAGTCAATTGGTTGCTTGGTATTCGCGTCAATCACTTTACCGGTTACCTGTGCTGCAAAGGACGTGTTAGCGGCGAGCAAGAGCAATAATATGTTCCACAGCTTCTTTATATCCATTTGTTCCGTGCCCAATTATTGTGCGGGCGCACACATCTGAGAGTAAGTCAATATTTCTAAAAGGTTCGCGCGCGTGAACATCGCTGATATGCACTTCTACCACGGGAATTTCGCTCTCTTCCACGGCGTCGCGTAACGCCACTGACGTGTGGCTATATCCTCCTGCGTTGAGGACGATGCCGACACATTGTTCATTGGTCGTTTGCCATTGGTCATTCGCTTCCTGAATCCAGTCAATGAGGTCTCCCTCATGGTTGGATTGCCGATAGAGGAAATGCACATCCTGCCATGTCCGCTGGATGTCCAACAAAATCTGTGCCATCGTTGCACAACCGTATATTTCCGGTTTGCGAACCCCCAAACGGTTCAGATTAGGTCCATTTAGAATTAAGATCTTCACCGTTACCTTGCTCCGTTTACCGCCAAGAGGAATTCATCGTTGTTCTCGGTGCGTTCCATATATGCTTTCAGTTTCTCCATCGCCTCCTGACCATTCATATCACTGAGCATTTTTCGGATTTGCCACATTCGCGACAAAACATCCGGCGGCAGCAACAAGTCATCCCTGCGAGTACTGGAAGCAGGAATATCAACCGCTGGGAAGATACGTTTGTTCGCTAATTTGCGGTCCAGTTGCAGTTCCATGTTACCTGTGCCCTTGAATTCCTCGAAGATGAGGTCGTCCATTTTGCTACCTGTCTCGGTGAGTGCCGTAGCGATGATGGTCAAACTACCTCCGTTCTCAATATTTCGTGCGGCGCCGAAGAAACGTTTTGGTTTGTGTAAGGCTTGTGCCTCAACACCACCGGATAGCACTTTACCACTTGATGGAGCCACCGTATTATAAGCACGCGCGAGGCGCGTGATAGAGTCAAGCAGAATCACTACATCATGGCCGCTCTCCACCAATCGTTTGGCTTTTTCGTGCACAATATTCGCCACTTTGACATGGTTCTCCGCGGGTTCGTCAAACGTGGAGGCAATCACCTCCGCATCCACGCTGCGAGCCATGTCAGTAACTTCTTCCGGACGCTCGTCAATCAACAGAATAATCATATATACCTCGGGATTATTCTTCAGGATAGCGTTTGCCAACTCTTTTAGCAGAACGGTTTTACCTGTTTTAGGCTGCGCCACAATAAGTCCCCGCTGACCTTTTCCGATAGGCGAGAACAAATCTATCATGCGTACGCTGAGCGAGTCGTTATGGCCGGTACACAGTTTGAATTTCTGGTCAGGGAAAAGCGGAATAAGGTTTTCAAAAGCAACGCGTTTCTTTGCCAATTCGGGATCAAGACCGTT
>ONQO01000106.1 GCA_900319995.1 uncultured Bacteroidales bacterium | reverse complement strand
TTTTTCGTTTTGCTATTACACACGGTATGTTCGATGGAATCTTCTTCCGGTTCTTCGCCGGCTTTGAACTCGGAACCGCCGCGGGTATTGGCCTTGCGAACCGTATAGGTTACGCCGTCGTACAGCGCAAAACGATCCATGAACTCGCTGCCTTTGATGATTGCCTGGAATACATTGTCTGCTTCTACGAGATAGATGCCGTCCGGCTCAAACTGCGAAGCCTCTTTCTCGGCCACGGCCTGTTGAGCTTCTGCCTTCGCTACAGCTGCCCAATCGCCTAATGTGTATTCCATCGTGTATTGGGACGCTTGTTCAGCATTCAGAACGGTTTCTATGTCTTGAGTGGCATTGCCGGATTTGGTATCCAGGAATTTGACTACATTGCTTGCCGGAGTAAGAACGGTGCCGTTCTCATCATGAGTATTGTATTCTCCGAAACGTGGCCACGCGTTTGCGTTCATCAACTCTTTCGTCCAGCGCTGTATTTTGCCGTCTTCACTCTCAAATGAGAAATTACCGGACTCATAACTTACCAGCGTATTCAGGAAAACGGTACTCGGCGTATTGTTCCAGGCGCGACCCATGCTGACGGTCGGGCACTCGCTCTTCACCGTACAACTCTCAAATACATAACCTCTGTCGCTGGCTATGCCGTTGTTAGCCGTAAACGCATCACTTCCGCCGCCGTTCTTCTTGCGCTTCTCGCAATACAGCAGGTTGTTCTTGAAATAAACGCTGCCGTCGCCGCAGATGAAATCAACCGTTCCGTGAATCTCGCAGTCCTCGAAATACTTCACAGCGCCCTGAAGGTTGCTGTAATACGTATCCTGATAACTCAGCAGTCGCACGTTCTTGCAAACCGTCTTCGTACCCAAATCCCAAAGTGCAACCGCACGACCGTTGTCGTTCTTGTAGTAATCCAACGCATTCTGTATCGTCAAATCCTGCAAATAAGTGCCCTGTACACTCTTGTTGATCTTGATAGTGGCAGTCTTGTCGATGCTCTCTTTCGCTGCGTCCGGAGCGTTTTTGATGATTACGCCTTCCATCGACTGACCAATAATGGATATATTGTTCTTGCTGATAGCAGTCAGACAGGTCTCACCCAGGTCATAAACGCCATTCGGCAGGAAAATCTTTGTATTGCCTTCTCCGTTTGCCTGTACAAGCGCCAACAGGAAAGAAGCCACGTCTCCGGCTGGTACCATATAGTACCCTGTCGCTTCATCTTTCTCTACAAAATCAAGCACGTTATACACCACTATCTTGTGGATATATTGCTTGTTGCCGCTTATCGTCAGCCAACCCGCCTCGCCTTGATATTTCGCGATTAACTCCGAGCCGTCTGCTGTCTCTTCCTTGGTTACAGACATACGTGCTATCTCCGTTTCGTCTTTTAGTACAACCACGTCACCGCTCTCAGAGTACGTACAGAGAGCGATGGACACTATCGCATTGCCGCCCACCTGAACGCGCACACTTCCGTCCTGACCGAAATACCAGCCGTGGGTCGCGTCATGGAAAGAGCCATTATGAATCTCTATGGTCTCATGATCCTCCGGATAGAAAATCTGAGATGCAAAATCATAGGTCTGCACGCTGCCTACTGTCGCCTCTTCAACCGGTGTCACTTTCGCCTGAATAGTGGTGTTTCCCGTGATTGCGTCACCGATAACCGCTTTCTTGCCATTCGTGTAGAACCAGCCGCGGAACACATTGCCCTCGCCGAGTGCCGGCAATTCGCTTTCAGACGGCAGAACACCCAAAGCGGCACCTTCGTAGGTCTCCACACGGCTCAACTCTTTCCCGTTCTGGTCCTTGAAAATGATTTCGCACGGTAGGATCTCTGTGGCCTCCGCAAAGAAATAAGGCACATAGGTATTGCCCGCCAATTCGAACGTCAGCACACCTGCTTCGCCGGTATAAACATACACTACATTCTGTGCAAAATTGCCGGCAGTCTCGCCGCAAGCGGCTTTGTTATCCACCGTCGCAAAATCAACACCGTCTTTCTTCACATTAATCGGAGAACCGCTGTATTGGCACGCGCCGATAGTGAATTTTACAGGACCGTCAACAGGTACGGTGATAGAACCGCCGAAAATTCCATGCTGACCGCCGTTATAGCTCGTCCCTGCTACTGCCACACCATCGGGCAGACCGCCCTCCGGCAATAATACCGTATATGGATCGTTACGGAACTCTATCTTGAAATCCACAAATGTACGCGGCACGCTCTCTACAAACTGAATCTTCTGCAGTACCGTCTCGGTGTTTTTCAGACGTTTTATATAAATATTATTTTGTTCAGCGGTCAATTCCACAATGAGCGTGCCGTATTCGGTCAATTCGGACGTTGTGGCGATACTCGTTTCTGCTGCAGGCGTCTCTCCGCTCCAAGTAAATACCTCAATAGAGGCTGCGTTCTGACCGCTGCGAGGACCGAAACTCAGTTTCAACTTACCTGCAACAGCCGCTTTCGTAAAATAACAATAACCCGAACTGTTCAACTTGATTCCGTTTAATCCGTTGTTGGTACTCGGAGCATCTTGACACTTGTTGTTAAAATACAGACCGTTGTCCGGACTACTGGATGGTTGACCTTCCGTGTAATCCCAAAGCAGGTCATTTTCGCCTGCAAACATGAAGCCACTCATCAGAGCTGCCACAATCAAGGAAAAAATCTTTTTCATAATTATATTTTTTTATAATTTATTTTCGTAATTTGGTATGTTTTTTTATTGCACACTCCATTTCGGGCGCAAAGATACAAAAAAAAATTGACATGAGCAAATTTTTTTATTAATTTTATCAAAACTGCCGCAAATTTGTCTTCTATTTGTCTTCTACCTCGTATAAATGTTAGCTCTGATGTTGTTTATGAGCGAATGGGTCTAATAAAATGTCAATTCTCCACCCTCTCTTTTAGCTGACATTTACGACAGTCAACCGACAGTCGGCCGACGGCAGAGCGACAGTCGAGCATGATGTTTCTAATCTGTTACTTTACTATTTTTACTTTCGCTCAGCCTCAAAATGACGAAATAGTGAAATAGAAATCACTCAGAAACTTAAGAAATGCACAAAAAATCTGCAAAAAATTTGCGTATTCGAAAAAAAAACACTACCTTTGCACTCGCATTTGAAAAAAATGCCGATTATGGTTTGCCAAAACATTCCGTTTTGGTGATTAAAAGGGAAGGCTGTGCAATTCAGCCGCTGTCCCGCAGCCGTGAGTCTCATAACCGAACTCCATTTCTGAATGGTCACTGTCTATTGACGGGAAGGCCGGAGAGAGGGAGACGAGCCGGAAGACCTGCCGTAACCGCAACGCTTTAATCCTTGGCGTGGATACCAAGGCAGGCAGCATGAAAAAGATTTTAAGAAACACATAGTGTAGTAGCGTATGCAGCGTTATTTATTTATTGCGGCATTTTTTGCCGTGTCCTTTGCGCACGCGCAAAATCCCTATATAACGCACGTATGGGAATATTGTCCCGCTCCGGGGCAGTTTGTCAACTCCATGCCCGAATACGAAGAAGGAGATGACGCCAATGACTTGCGCATGAAAGCGAAGGAAGCCATCGCGGACAACAACCGCGGCATGATCTCTCTTGGCGGATTGGGAGGGTACGTGGTATTCGGTTTTGACCATATGATTGTCGATGTACCGGATGCCAACGACCTGCTTGTCCTCGGAAACGCCTTTACGGGCTCCGCAGAACCCGGCATCGTCATGGTCAGTTATGATGCGAACGCAAACGGCAAACCCGATGACGAATGGTACGAACTCGCCGGCTCCGAATACACGAACCCGCAGACGATCCATGACTATTCCGTCACATACAGACGCGCACAAGAGGGCAAGAACTATCCCCAATGGATAGAAGAGGACTCCGTCACTTTTACAGGATGCCGCCTGCCCGATAATTACGAGGACTTGTCCGGCGTGGGCACATATTACGTGCTCTATGCCTATCCGTTCGGGTACGTGGACAATCATCCCAACGATAGTCTGCAATCACAACTCGATATCCAATGGGCAGTCAAAACAGATGGCACACCCGCGAACCTGCCCGGTGTCCATTTCGTCAAGGTCTATACCGCCCTTCACCAGCAATGCGGATGGCTCGGTGAGACATCCACGGAGATCATGGGAGCAGAAGACCTCCACCCCAACGCCACGCAAGACCTCTATCAAGTACCAACTGACCAACTCCCATGTACCAAACTCCTCCGCAACGGACAACTCTATCTGATATATAAAGGAGCCAAGTACAATATACAAGGTATAAGGATGGAGATTTGACATTTGACTTGAAATGTTTTTTGTGTTTATTGCTTTTGAGTGCTTTTACTCGTCTGAGTTGCGGGCTTAGATGATAAAAGCTATCTGGGAGTTTACTCACAAGTAGGTTTTAGCAGATAAGTACGTGAAGCGCAAAGCGCAAAAGTACTCAAAAGGGGTTTATATGTTTTTTTAATTTATTGCAATAGTACTGATTTGAGATTTGAAATTTGAAATATATGAAAAAAACGATTTCCTTTTTATTCGGTCTGATGCTTGCAGCAAGCATTCAAGCCACAGACACCATCCGCCTGAACATGCAGGCGCACCTGACAGAATTTCCTCTGGACAGTGTAGGTAAATGGGTTTATACCTATGATGACCATTACCCTTCGCTTGATTTTGGGGATTACTTTTCGTTTGCCCACATGAAACATTACATGGGTGGAGGCAATCCGAGTACGGATGAGATGACTTATTGGGATGGATTCACACTTTGCACCAATGGGGATAAAACCGATTGGGGATATAGTGGTTCATCTGCTTTTTGGGCAGAGCACCAATGGGGATGTATGGCAGGAGGAGGTATTGACTCGCTGGGCAAACTGGTCAGAGGTGCTCCGTATCTGGTTGCTTATTGGGGTTATAACTACGAAGAAGAGTATATGCGTAGTTTGCAAGTGGATTTTGCTGATGGTGAAACCCACCGCCCTATCGGTATATTCCTCAGAAGCCTTCACAGCATCCCCGATAGAGTTGTTGGGGATGTAGTCGAGGGTGATGGTAGTGCCGTTAGTGGTGATGGTGTTATAGTTTTCTAAGAGTTTTAACTCTTGTGGTGTGAGTTGGATGGTTTGAGGGGTGGCGAGTTCGTATACAAGAGTTTGACCTGTTACGGCTGTTTTAAAGTCGCTTACTGAAGTATAGTTGTTATCGTGTACACA
>ONQO01000125.1 GCA_900319995.1 uncultured Bacteroidales bacterium | reverse complement strand
CTGCTGGGCAATGGACGACACGGCTACAATGCCTCTTTTGCGCATGTTCTACGACAAACGTTTGCCTTTAGGAGCGGCTTTTCGAACCAAAATGCGCGAGTTCAGGTTATATATGATAGTCGGCGGAATGCCGCAAGCTGTGAATACGTATTTGGACACAAAGAACCTGCAAAAAGTAGATGCTATCAAGCGGAATATACTCAAACTATACGAAGACGATTTCCTAAAGATCGATGCAACCGGCAGGCTTAGCAAACTGTTTATGTCTATTCCGGGACAATTGGCTCGTTCCACAAGCCGCTTCGTGCCCTATAACGCCATCGGAACTGTAGAGGAAGACAAACTGCTGGAAATGATAAAGGCTTTGGAGGACAGCAAAACCGTCAATGTGGTTTATCATTGTGATGACCCGAGTGTCGGAATGTCGTTGACCAAAGATGAAAGTAGATACAAGATTTTTACCGCCGATACAGGACTCTTTGTCACGCTTGCATTCTGGGACAAAAATTTCACGGAAAATGTGTTGTACGAGAAACTGCTGAGCGACAAACTGGATGTCAATTTGGGCTATGTGTATGAGAATGTAGCGGCACAAATGTTGGCTGCCGCGGGCAATAATCTTTTCTATTACACGTTTCCGAAAGACCCAAAGCACAACTACGAGATAGATTTCCTTTTGTCGTGTGGCAGCAAGATTTGCCCAATAGAAGTTAAGTCTTCTTCGCACTCATCGCACACTTCGCTGGATGCCTTTTGCAATAAGTTCTCGTCTCGTATAGGAGAACGTATCCTACTTTACACAAAGGACCTGTCGCACGAAGGTCAAACACGCCTGATTCCTATTCTGATGGCAACATTCATCAACGCTTAAATCAATCGACCTCCCTTTCAGAATGAAGGCTGTACGAATACTGATTATGCTTTCCTTAGCCTTTCTTACGAGAACAACCCGACAACAATATAAAGTCCGACTTTGGGAATAAGTGGATAGTGGTTCCAATAATCTATTTGAGCCACGCTTTCGGGGTAAGTTTCGTGCCATCCGGTAAAATGGGTTTCCGCAGAACGGAGACCCATTTGGGTCTGCCTATAGAACCGTCTTGTGACTTGTATTCATAACTGAACGGACACGGATTTTCGGGATTGAAACCTTCTTTTCCTTTGACCAAGCCGGTATGCCATCCTTCGGAGTTAAGGATGCCTTCTTCCCATGTGGTATAAGCCCAAACGGTCTCTCCCCACCACCGCCAAGGACGAGCAAGCCAAACCAAAGGTTGGGCATTTGAAATTTGAGATTTGTCATTTGATATTTCCAGTTCATCCTCCGTAGCCAAACGAATATGACATTTATAGAAGAGCATGCCTCTTGCCGGCTGTGTCTCCGAACCGGAGCGTCCTGCGGAAATATAGCATTTATCATCTTTCTCGCCGTTGATATTCGCTACTATCGTAGCTCTGTCTATTACCATTTGCATAGCTCCGAAAATAAAATCCACGCCTCCTTGCAGAATACCTTTCTCCCAATAGATAGACGCGCCCTGATCTCCGTAAAGCACGTCCTGCCGTCCCACCGCGCGGCAGTTCTTGAGATGCGCCTTCTTGGCTCCTTCGGCAAAAGAGATAGCCGCTGCACGTTCGCGGTATGCTTTCTTTTGTACTTCGGTAGAACCTATCTCTTTCGGTCGCAGAGGCATGATTTTCTTCGGCCGCTCTTTCTCCGTCCAAGGCATGTCTGACTGGGAAATATCGACCAAACTGTCTGCGGCTTCTTTGGCAGAGACATAGAGGTTGAACGAGTTCTCGAAAATGATGTTCTCCGCAGTAAAATCAGGCGCTGTCACAAGCACGGACGCGTTCCAAAGTCTCATTCTGCTGCCGCCGTAATTGATTTTATCTCCCATTGAGCGATATTGGTATCCGTGTCCGTAATACCAAGTGATTCGCACGGCATTCTTGTCGCAGTCCAGACCTCCGTTTTTGAGCGCGATAGACGGTTTTCGGCTGGCATTTTTGAGTGTCAGCCCCGGCACGTCGATGGTCAGTTCTTCCTGATATGTGCCCGGTTCGATGAGAATGGTTGTTCTTTCGCCCCGCGAATTATAAACAGTCCGTGCGCTATCCAATGCGGCGTTAATGGACTCGCCTGCATGCACATGCAGAATAAGAGAAAAAATAAGAGCTAACATTCGTCTATGGTCATTTGGCAGGTTTTACAATCAAAATGGAGCGCGAGCACTTTGCCCGTACGCAGTCGCAAATAGCGCGGCTCCTTGTCTTTGGGATAAGGATTGGTCTTGCGGCAATGCCCGAGTTCGAAGAGCAGGCAGTATTTGCACGTCATCAAAGGATGGTTTGGCGTCTCCATTCGTTTAATATACTAATTGGTATAAAATAGGGCTTTGTTTCGATATGTATCTCTCGCGCGATGTACGGCGTGTCACCCAATTTGGCGAGTTGCGTACGGATTGTTTCAAGGGCTTTTGCTTCGTTTTTGGCAGGCTCTTTGGGAAACCCTTCTCCAACTCTTCCCATTATGGGAGAGAGTTTTGGATCAACGGGCGTGTAATTCAATTCAAATCCCTCTTCGGTCTCACGGAACAAGATATCTACAGGTATCCGTCGCTCGGAATGTAAGTTCTTGACGAACTCAACGTCGAGATTGCGGAAGAGCGGTATATCGGTATATCGGGATGTAGAAAACTCCTTGTTGATTTTTACCACATTGCCTTCAACCCCGTTGACGTAGAATCCTTCTGCGCCTATAGCCAGCCCGTCGCCATTATGCAACGCGATGCCTTCTTTGAGGCGCACACGAAGTGTGTTTCCGCGGGATTCGATGACCTCGCCGATATATTCTCCGGTCGATTTGGGCGTGCTCCAATTCGCCATGGAGCGTGTGCGCCCGTGCAGGAAATAATCCGTAGCTCCGCGATGGAAAGTCTTAGCCGGGTCAGGTGTGAACGTGCGTCTGTACACAGCCCCTTCATTTACCATTTGACCATTTATTTGGTCATTTAGGTATTTATCCAATTTTCCCCGGTAATAAGCGGTTATATTCGTCACATAATCTGCATCTTTGAGTCGTCCTTCAATCTTGAAAGTCGTTACGCCGGCGTCAATCAGTTCCTTCAGATACGCCGAGCGGTCCATATCCTGGAGGGACAACAGATAGCGTTGGTGAATGGGTTCGCCATGCTCGTCCAAAACTTCATTCATGGATTCGTCCAAGAGGTCGTACGCCATGCGGCAGAACTGCGCACAAGCGCCTCTATTGGCGCTACGTCCGGCGAGCACTTCGGATATATAGCATCGTCCTGAATAACTGACGCAAAGAGCTCCATGCACGAATGCTTCAAGTTCTATATCCGGAACGGCTTCATGGATAGCGCGTATCTCGTCTATGGATAGTTCACGGGCAAGTACGACGCGTTTGAATCCCAAGTCGCGAAGGTGTGCCACGTGTTCCGGCGTTCTGTTGTCGCATTGTGTCGAAGCATGAAGACGGATAGGCGGTAAATCAAAATCGAGGAGAT
>ONQO01000051.1 GCA_900319995.1 uncultured Bacteroidales bacterium | reverse complement strand
TGTAACCGGCGGCGGTCTGTTTGACTACAAGTCCGATGTAAAGATAGAGGCAACAGCCAAGACGGGTTACCACTTTGTAGGCTGGTCCGACCAGAACCAAGAGAACCCGCGTACGATTAACGTACCTCTCAACGGTATTGAACTGAAAGCCATCTTCGACTACAACGAGTACAACATTACCGTTCTCTCCGCTGATGAGAAGATGGGTGGTGTAAGCGGTACAGGATTGTACAAGTTTAAGGACGAAGTAACTATCTCTGCCAATGCTATCGAAGGCTATCACTTTGTAGCATGGAACGATGGTAATGAGCAAGCTGAACGTACTATTGTTGTAGGAGCAGAAGATGCTACTTACACCGCTACTTTCGCAGCAAATAAATACATCGTTACATTCGTTGATTATGATGGTGAGACGGTTCTTGCTACTGACGAAGTAGAGTTTGGTAAGGGAGCAACAGCTCCGTCTGACCCACAGCGTGCAGGATTTACGTTTATCGGTTGGGACAAACCATTTGACAAGGTGACTGAAAATATGGTTATCACAGCTCAGTATGAAGAGAATCCTGTTGACTATACTCCTCATAACCTGACGGTTGAGTTGTCAGACGTTGCTGGAGATACGAAAGTTGATTTCCGTTGGGATAAAGTGGAAGGTGTAGCGTTGTATGCCGTGCGTCTGGGCTATGGCGATGAATTGTCAGACCCGCTACCGACACCGATGAACAGTCTGTCACTGCTTCTTTCGATGATTGAGAAACAGTACCGTATTGATCCGGGTACCTACACGATAGATTGGTATGTCATTTGTCTCGATGCTGCGCAGAACCCACTTTGTGACTGGACGCAGGGACAATCGTTCGAGATAACAATCAAGGGTGAAGGTACTGATCTTGATGCTGTTCAAACTAATCAGTCACAAGGCAGAAAGGTGCTCATAAACGGCAAGGTTTACATTGAACGTAATAGTGTTCTCTATGATGCCGCCGGAAAACAAGTGAGATAATCCTTTAACCGAACCAATCAAGTAGGGGCATATATGCCAATCCTCTTGTCTATTTCATGTGCAGACCAGTATTCCTGCTGGTCTGCACTAATTTTGTTCGTCCAGTACGAAGTACTCTAACGGGTGCAAGTCCCTTACGCACCCTTATAGCGGGAAGTGTGCAGCCGGAGGAAAGGGAGTCCGCCGTGAGGAGGAATCCGAACAGAAAACGAGTATTGACCGCCGCACGGAAGTGGGGGAATGAATCCCGAGATATGTGCGGAGTGCAAACTTTTATGGGGATAGTTGGCTAAGAACACACTATTCAAACCAATTTCTGACAGGCTAAAATCATTATTTTAACCACATCAGTAGTTGTTTTATTTGCATATATCAAAAAAAAGCAGTACTTTTGTAGCGAAATAGAAATAGTGTATATGTATCCCAAAATTGAAAATAGACCGTGGAAAGTGCTCAAAAGCGAGAATATCCTCCGACTTGGGCCTTGGCTCTCTGTCAGACAAGAGTGTGTACAAATGCCAAGTGGCATGCAAATACCCACGTGGTATATTCTCGAGTTCCCTGATTGGATTAATGTCATCGCCATTACGAAAGACGGCAAAATGGTCATGGAGGACCAGTACCGCCACGCGCTCGGAGAGACACATTACGAACTGGTGGCAGGTGTGGTGGACCCTGGCGAGACGCCGCTACAGGCAGCACAACGCGAATTGAGCGAAGAAACCGGTTATGAAGGCGGTGAATGGAAACTCTTCATGACTCTTTCTCCGAATCCCACCAACCATAACAACCTCTCATACACTTTCCTCGCTACCGGCGTGGAGAAGCGCCGGGAGCAGCATCTGGAATCCACTGAGGATATCCATGTGGACATTATGGAGCCGGAGCAAGTGTTGGAAATGTTGAAAGATGGCGAAATTATTCAGGCGCTACATGCCGCACCTCTGTGGAAATTCTTTTGTGAAACGGAGACAGATAAGCTTTAATCGAGACAGGAACGAGCTTTTATTGAGGTTTGAACCTGCTTTTGATTGTTCTTATCCTACAATAGGGCAAAGACATTACCGGACTCTGGTTTATAACCCCAAATGTATTCGGAAACGCATCGCCCATGAGGCATTGACCGCTTTCTCGCCAGGTATAAAGCCCCACACGGAATACAAATCGCACACGCGCAGTATATTCCCTATTCCTATGCCAATCTCTCCATACAAATGATGAGGCGACGAATAATTCGCAATCTGAGATTGGTACTTTTCGGACAGGTACCCATAGGCAATCTTTCCTTCCGCTAATTCACGCAAATGTAACCAGCGGATTCCGGGAATCAGATTGAATAGTATTCCGTGACCGTTCCATTCGGCTTGTAGAGTCACATATTTGTCGGCTACTAATTGGTTGCCGTGAAGCATGGTAAACCGGTATGGATCATAGGCGTACCCTTGGTTGCCGTCTGCTTGCCATAGAAAGACCGGAGGCACGTTGCCGAAGATGGCTCCTGCTTGAAAGGCGTATGTCAGCGTGCCACCCATACCTAACTGTGCATGCTGGGTCACCATTGCACGCAAATGGGCGTACAACTGCGAGGAGCCTGTGGTGTATGCAGAATTACCTGCCCAATGACCGGTCTCAAATCCAAGATATAGCACCGGATATTTGCCCGAATAGGCATACCGCCGCATAAAATAACCGTCATATTTGCGTTCGCCCCAAGACAGACGCGCAATCGCGCTGAAGGACTGATAACTAATCGTTGAGAGGGGAGCGCTGATAGAAGACGGTTGCCATCCGGCTCGCACATAGGCGTGCGTCTCTATATGAGGAGTCCAATCGGCAAACCAGTGAAGTTGTATCTGACGTTGGCGAAGTGCCGTGTTAACGCATAAACTGTCACGGTGCAAGGCTTCAAAAGCGTAAGACGTGAAATCGAAGTTACGCCATCCTATGGAGTTCTCCCTCAGCAAACGGTCAAAATCATCCACCTCCGACCATATATAGTGGTCGTTGTACTCCACTTGTAAGGTGTTCTTTCGTTCAGTGGGCAGGTTGATGGACACACGCCCCATTCCTTTCGGTGAGCGGTCTTTGATTCCGTATCCGACGCTCGCTTCCAAGGATACTACCTTCGAAAACTTCTCATTCGTGCGGAATGGCAGTCCCACATGAACGCCTTCGTGCTTGTTGACTTGTAAAATCTCTTCGATATGACCTATATCCACTGCGGTACCCGTTGGGATATATCCTGTTGTGACTATGGTGGCTATCCATTTGGCGGTACGAATGAGAGGTAGTGAATCGAGCGAGTTAAAAATACTGTCTGATGCTGTCAGATGAGTCAGATTATTCAGGCTCGCAGGTGTTTTTGTGTTAGCAGGAATGCTTGATTCCGCTGGGATGGCTTTATTGCTCAATCTTGTCGTCAAGAGCAGAGTAGGGAATATAGTTCCTGCCTTGTCGCTCTTTACGGCAAAATCCAACAAGGCGGATATATGTTCTTCCGCAATAGAACCATCCGGCATAAGTGACTGCGATACATGCAGCGTATTCACATAATTGACGGCAACCTCGGCGGGAACATAGGCTGTTAACGAACGTAACGCATAGGTGTTAGTGTCTATTATCATCTCGCCGTTGAAGGTCGCATAAAACGGGTTCCTGCTACGGAAATGAATAGTGTCTTCGCCTACCAGATAGTATCGGTAGTACAAGTTTCCGCCGGATGCCAACGGAGAGAGGAATGCGTGACCCATCAGAGATACGGAATTGGCGTAAAAATTGAGATTCCCTTCTCCGCCCAACAGTGAGGAGTAGTTGGTAGATGAAAGAATGAGTGCTTGGGTTCGCTGGTCATTGGCGGGAATCATATCTGTGCCCCGTAGCGCAAACGACTGCGTCTCGCGATAGAGGGGAAGGATATATGTCGAGTCCTCTTGAGCAATCATTCCTGACTGAAGACTTTGCCATAGGGCACGGCGTAACTGGCGTTTGCCGATATGGGAGACGTACAGCGTTTGTTCGCGTTGCGCCGTGTAAGACCGGTCAGGATGAAGAGTGCGGTCATTCTCCTCGCGGTGAGCACGCACTTGACGCAACAACTCCAACGCAGGGTTCTCGTTCGGTGCTACCACTATCTCCGTCAAGGCGGCGCTTTTCTCTCGCAACGCTACTTGTAAACCAGCCATAGAACCGGGCTCGATATCAAAGCGCTGGCTATAATACCCTACCGCAGAAAATACCAATTGGGATTTACCTTGCATGTCCACACGCAAGGCATAAGAACCGTTCTCATCCGAACTCGTCCCTATTTTGGTGCCTCGGAAATGAATATTGACGTTCGGTATAGCTTCGCCCGTGGTCTCGTTTACCACTTCACCCACGATGATGGTTTCTACGGCACGGACCATTGGACATAACACAACGGACAAAAGACAAAAGACTAATATGAACTTTCTGTGTCCCTTTTTCATCTGTTATCTTTATTGGCAGGATGGCATTGGAGAATCGCTTTCCGCAAATCCTGAATATCCACATGCGTATAGATCTCTGTAGTTGTCAACTCCTCGTGGCCCAACAACTGCTGTATGACCCGGAGATCGGCTCCGTTCTGTAACAGGTGAGTAGCAAACGAATGACGCAATGTATGTGGAGACACGGTCTTGGTAATCCCTGCTGACTCGCATAAGCGGCGTACTATGGTAAATACCATCGCACGTGTCATGGGACGACCATAGCGGTTTACAAAGGCTATGTCTTTCGATTCGGCCTTCAACGGCCAGGTACTGCGCTCCTGTAGCCAATAGCCAAACCACTCTTCCGATACAGGCGAAAGGGGTACTAAGCGTTGTTTGGAGCCCTTTCCTTCTATCAGCATGTAATGTTCGTCAAGGTATATCTTACTCAATTGAAGGTTCACTAATTCGCTCACTCGCAATCCACTCCCGTATAGCATCTCCATCATCGCGCGGTTGCGATGACCCTCATTGCTGCTCAAATCGATAGCTGCCATCATACGGTTGACTTCCTCTAAAGAGAGTACTGTGGGCAGATGTCTCGATTTGCGGGGACCTTCAAGCAATTCAGATGGATCCTGATCAATATAATCTTTGTATAACAAAAAACGAAACCACGAATGGACACCGGCCAATATACGCGCTTGGGTTGCCTCGGACTTAATGGTCTTAAACTGCTCAAAGACAAACTCTTCCAATTGCTCAAAACTCATATGAACGATATCCATGCCATGCTCTTCTGCGTAAGAGCGTAGTTTGTCAAGGTCCATCTCATATCCCTCAACGGTATGGAGCGAGTAACCGCGCTCCAGACGAAGCCAGGTATGATACTCTCGTATAAGTTCTGTGTCTTTTTTTATGGCTTTTGGCATATGGGCTCTCCGTGAAAATGACATGTATATACGGCGTGAGATCCGTATGAGTTGCGAAAATGAAGCGTGAATAGCAGACTGTCGTTGCGATAAACAAACGAGCCGGAATCCAATACTTGTATCTGTAGTATTTTGTCGTTCTCTATATTGAGAATATACATGCCATGAGGATAACCCTCATAGTCACGTCCGGGGAGAAAAGTAAACGGCTCTCCGCTGGTGTCTGAACGATATGCGCCTGTCTCTAATAGGGAATCCGGTACAAAGATGTCGGATAGGAAAAGATTGTATCCCGTGCCTTGAATGGTATGAGTGGAGTCGTTCAGTTCCAAGCCTTCAGAGTATAGGTCCAACGACACTACCGCATATGGAACGGAGTCATAGCAATGACCATAGACTTGTTCATACGCAGTTTGGTACACATCGGGTAAGCCTCGATAAGTTGTTGGCTTATTCGGCGTACACATGCTGAAAACAAGTGTACTGCATATTAAGATGATTCCGATAGTATGAGCTCTCATAATTTTTACTTTTCACTTTTTAGGGCACTTCTAAAAATGGATTAACTAAACGGGCTGTCCTGAAAACGTGGAATTTTTAGAAATGCCCTTTATATTCCTTGTGGGAATCCATGCGGCGATAAAACCTAACGCCAAAACAATTGCTGCCACAAGTACTACGTCCGTCGCTTGCACTTGAACCGGGTACTCCGATATGACATATTCGCTGCCGCTTCCTAATTTCAACCAGCCGAATCTTTGCTGACCAAGACTTACTGCGACACCGAGAACAAGACCGCATATGCTCCCAAGAGCCGAGATGAGCCATCCCTCCAAGAGGAAAATACGACGAAGCGTCTTCTCGTCGGCTCCAAGGTGCGATAGTATTCGAGTGTCTTCACGTTTGTCTATGATTAGCATCGACAGTGAGCCGATAATATTGAAACTGGCTATCAGCAGGATAAAGACCAGCAGTACGATAGTCAGCAGTTTCTCAATGCGTAGGATGCGGAAGAAATCGGATTGTTGCTCATAGCGGTCCAATACGCGGTATCTGTCTCCCAAGGACTCTCTTATTTCTTTCTTTAGATAGTTGATCGGTACTTTTGAATCGGCTTTGGGCGCTATACGCAACGCTGAGGCTGTATTTTCGTCATAGTCAAATAGACGTTGCGCCAGGTTCAGTGGCACCAGTATCAGTTGATCGTCATACTCGATTTGGTTGACGGCAAAAGTGCCGGCGATGAATGCGTATTCATGTCGCAGAGACTTGTCGGGACGCAGCATGTTAATACGTCCTTTCCTCTCCGGCGCATAGAAATGCAACGCACCTGTGAAATGCGCGTTTACTCCTAATTGCTCCGCCAATCCCCGTCCGGCTACGGCACGCTCTACATCGCCTGTCTGCACAGCATAGAACCCGTCCGTAATAATGGAATCAATGTGCGCGGTATGAGTGAAAAAACTGTCAACGCCCATTACACGAGCGGGCAACTGGTGATCTTTGTAGCGAAGCAGAGCTGTTTGCTCCAATTGCATGGATATTTCTATATCATCGCGAGCGTATAACGATGCAATGGAACGGTCATCTGTTCGCAGTGTTTGACCTTCCGATGGGATAACTATAAGAGGAGGATCAAACTCAGAGAACATATGTTCAACCAATGCCCCAAAACCGTTCATCACGCTCAGTACACATATCATCGCGGCGGTAACTACCGCTACTGCTGCAGCGCTGATGCCCGAAACGATATTGATGGCATTATGACCTTTGCGGGAGAAGAGGTATCGCCAAGCTATATGTCTTTCGATATTTAACATCAACTCTTTAACAGCTCGTCTATCCGCTCCATTCGGTCTATCGTATCGTCCAAATGGAAGATGATCTCTGGGATGATGCGCAACTGGTGACGTTCTAAACTACCTAACTCTCCGCGGAATCGATGCGTGTTCTCTTCTATCTGAGTCATCGTTTCGGCTACTTTGTTCTGAGGAAAAATGGATAGGTAGATATGAGCTATGCTCAAATCAGGGGAAACCCGTACTTCGCTTACCGAAATTAGTGTCCCGTGTAGTGTGCGGGCGTAGCGCAAGAGGATGTCACTCATGTCTTTTTGAATGAGGCGGGCAATTTTGTGTTGGCGTGTAGTTTCCATAATTATTTCGTCTTTTTCGTGCACAAGTGTACTACGCTATTAATTATTCTTCTTTTCGTGTACGCGTGTGTACGCATGATTAGCAAAACAAGGGAAAGGAGACAAGGCTCTTTTCCCTTTTGTTAATTGTCACTATTCTGTACCTTCGGATAAAATCCTAAGGCAAAGAAATGTCAATTAAAATTTGTGGCGACCCTCGTCGGCAACTGTCAACTTTTTGCGACCTTTAGCACGACGTGCAGCCAATACGCGGCGACCATTAGCGGTGGCCATTCTCTCCAAGAAGCCGTGTTTGTTACGACGCTTGCGTTGGGAAGGTTGGAATGTACGTTTCATTGTTTTTATTCTGTTTATGTCCTCTCACGAGGACGGGTTTATGCAAATTGGACTGCAAAAATACTGCTTTTTTTTGATATGACCAAATATTTTCGCATTTTTTTTACTTTTGAAGGCGTTTTTTGTGCTTTTCAGTCAAAAACCTCCATTAATACTTCAAAAGAACGAGGGTGTTCCCATGTTTCCACGTGTTCCTCAAAGTACGCGCATAGCCTGCGAAGTTCCTGCTGACGTTCTGAACGAGTCCGGGGTATCGGAACATCTTCCTCCATCGCAAAACCTAATTTCGAGGCGAAGCCCAACAGAAACTGCAAATGGAAATTCTCCGGCTCTCTGCTCTCATCCAACGCACGGATACTCGATGCTATAAAATCGAACATCGGCTCGTCCGGCATCGGATGTCGTAGCACATGATACAGTACTTCGCTCAAAAATAGGGATATTGCTCGCTTGTATGGGTCACTGACAAGACTAACAGGTACATAACTCAGTTGCGCGGTCCGCACCGATCTTTCGTCTGTGGTCAGTTGCAAGAGTGACAAAGGACTATACTTGCCGCTCGTGTTCTTGCGACCCAAGCCATACACCATATAATTAATACGCCCGCCTGCACGCGTGTACGCATGTAAGACATGTGCTTTATCTGAATGGGGCTGAAGAGACAATACTATCGCGTCAGTCGTGCTTAACATATAAACTGTCTATCACTGTGCCATCGCTGAAACGATGAACAGTGAAACGCATTTCCGATTCTTTGATGTTAATCCCTGACTTCTCTACCTTCAGTACTCCGTAAACAGGTACGGTGTCTGCTACTGCGGCATTCAGGTTATGACGTTGCTTCTTGACCTTACCCGCAGAATTGAGCACTACAAACGGAGTGTGACGCATATAACTATGGTCGTGACCCGAAATAACCAGGTCTGCTTCTCCTAACGCACGGCGGAAAGTAGCATAGACCAGAGGATTAAAACGACCTTTGCCGGCACTGATAACAGGATGATGCATCATCACTACTATATAGCGCTCTCCGGCTGTGTTCATGGCATGACGCAACCAAGTCAGCGTACGAGTGAGGTAAACTAAATGTCGAAGTGGGGTAGTATCTATCGTGATAAAACGAATCCCCTGCAAATCAACATAATAACTCGCTCCGGGTACTCCGCTTGGACCATTCTCCGGGTGCTTGAATCCGTTCTCCCATACGCTGGACAGGGATTTGTGGAGACCTTTGCTGTACTCATGGTTGCCTGGCGTTACGAGCACGGGAAGACCATATAAACGGCTGTTTGTCCATTCGCGTAGCAAGGATTGGTAATAGTATGTTTGTCCTCGGTCTAACCAATCACCTGCTTGCGCCACTATATTCGCATCGGGAACGCGTGCAGCTAATGTGTCATAATCAGCACACAAAAGCCCGTTATGTACATCACCCAGTACAATGATCGTCAAACTGCTGTCTTGTACATCTTCTGGATAAGGAAAGGTATAATCAATGGTGTCATATGCCCAATAAGGCTCATCCGGCATGCCAAACCAAGCCTGCCAGCGGACAATACAGAGTACTGTAATGCCCACCAGCAGGATACTGATCAGTATGTCTTTGGTCCACTTGCGCATTAGAAGGGAAGGTCACTGGTGCCATCACCGGCAGAAGCGTCAAAAGGATCTACATTCACCGGAGCCGCCTCTACAGGAGCTGCTGCATTTTGAGCCGCTGCGGGTGCTGCTGGGGCTGCTGCTGGGGCTGCTGCAGGAGCAGAAGCAGGAGCACTTGCACCTGATTGGGTGACATCGCCTTGCACGATTCGATAGGCACGGATAGAGGTGTACCAACGACCGTTGAACTCACGACTCTCTATGTCGAAACTAACTGTTACTAATTGGTCTATTGCACATGGGTTCATGCGGATACGATCTTCACCGAATACCTCAAAATGTACTTTGCGAGGATACTGGTCGAGCGTTTCCATAACGTACGGCTGTACTTTCCACGGATTACCATTTCTGCCTACACCTTCCTGTGCCGGCAGTACTTGAATGATTTTACCTACTATTTCCATAATTCAATTCTCAATTCTCAATTCTCAATTCTCAATTCTCAACTCTCAATTCTCAATTCTCAATTCTCAATTCTCAATTCTCAATTCTCAATTAATCACTCTCCTTTGATGGCTGCTACGCCCGGAAGCACTTTGCCTTCAATAGCCTCAAGTAGAGCACCGCCGCCGGTGGAGATATAGGATACTTTGTCAGCCAAGCCGAATTTATTGACGCATGCTACCGAGTCACCACCGCCTATGAGCGAGAATGCACCTTCCGCTGTCGCCTTTGCGATTGCCTCTCCGATGGCACGACTGCCTCCGCAGAAATTGTCAAACTCAAATACACCGGCAGGACCGTTCCAAAGTATTGTTTTAGCGCCGTCGATAGCTGCTGCGAAGTTCTTTTGGGCGATTGGACCGGCGTCCAGACCTTCCCAACCCTCAGGAATAGCGTCAGACGGGAATATTTTTTGGTTGGCGTCATTGCTGAAACTGTCGGCGCAGATAGCATCCGGAGCAAGAACAAGCTCTACTCCGTTCTTCTTTGCCAGTTCCTCTACGCCTAATGCTACGTCCAGTTTGTCCAACTCGACAATAGAACCACCTATCTCGCCGCCGTGAGCCTTGGCAAAGGTATAGGTCATTCCGCCACACAGAATCAGTCGGTCCACTTTGCCGAGCAGGTTCTCGATGATGCCTATTTTGGAACTTACTTTAGAGCCGCCCATGATAGCTACGAACGGGCGCTTGATATCGCTGAGTACAGCGTTAACGGCTGCTACTTCTTTCTCCATCAGGAAACCGAGCATCTTGTTATCCGCGTCGAAATAGTCGGCGATGACTGCGGTGGAGGCATGTTTGCGGTGAGCGGTACCGAAAGCATCCATCACATAGCAGTCAGCATAGGAGGCCAGTACTTTGGCAAACTCTTTCTGACGTGCCTTCATCTCTTTCTTGGCTGCCTCGTATGCCGGGTCTTCTTTCTCGATGCCTACGGGTTTTCCTTCCTCCTCCGGATAGAAACGCAGGTTCTCTAACAGCAGTACCTCGCCCGGTTTGAGAGCGGCTGCCTTGTCCTGTGCTTTGGCGCAATCTTCAGCGAACTGAACGGGGCGACCCAAAGCGGCGGCTACGGCGTCAACGATTTGGCTGAGGCTGAACTTGGCCTGTACTTTGCCTTTGGGTTTACCCATATGGCTCATGATAATCAAGGCACCGCCTTCATCGAGAATATGCTTTAAGGTGGGGAGAGCACCGCGGATGCGGGTGTCATCGGTAATTTTTCCATTCTCGTCAAGTGGTACATTAAAGTCCACACGAACAATCGCCTTCTTGCCGGCGAATTTGTAATCTTTAATCGTCATAATGTATTATATTTTAGTTAGTTAATGTATGTCCTTCTTTCTTGTCTATTTGTTCCAGTCTATCGAATTCAGTTTGCCTCGATAGACATCGCTGTGAGTCGCGTTTTTGTCCTGACCACCGAATAGGTATATATAGTTATCGCGTACGATAGCTGTTTGTTTCTGACGGGCTTGATACGCGTTGGGCAACTGGTTCTTGGTCGAATCTGCTTTTTCCCATGTCAGTCCTTCGTTTTCGGAAATAAGGATTTCCCGTCCGAAATAACTCATCTTGTCATCTACGCCACCGAAGAGCATCAGGCAGTCATCGTATTCGATGACCGATATGCCGGTCAAACTGGTGAAATGGGGACGGTCAATAGAGAAATCCTCCATTCGGTAGGTTCCTTCGGGTGTGGGATGAGGAGAGTATTCAAGGTTCCAGCGCGTATTCAGAGAACGGCCGTTCTCTGCAAAGCCGCCGATAATCATCGCTCTCTTGCGGTCGCTCGGGCTGTGAAAACTAACGGCTGCAAAATCACTTACAGGAAAATCACTGGAGGGTCTCAAACCGCTCAGCGTAAGGTCGCTCCCGTTCCATGTGGCAAGTTCGTAACCGCTGTTATCCGCCAAAGCCCAAACACAGCCGTTCCAATGCAGCAGCATGGTAACGACGGGATAGGATACCATGTGGGCGTTCCAGTTCATGGCGTCCGTGGAGGTATATATCGTGCTACCCTGCCCGTAATAGAGCGTTGTGCCGTCGCTGATTATCTGTCGCACTGACGTTCCGGCAGGCAGCCCTGAAGGAGTGCTTAAAGAACTCCAGTTGGTGCCGTCGGGAGAAGAGTAGGCTGCAAGTTCGAAACCGTTGCTCTTGATCATCACAAACTTCGAACCCATCTCTACTACCCGTTGCTCGCTGTCGTCCTGCGGATAAATGGAGGTGGTCAGGCATGTCCAAGTGTATAAATCCGGATCTACTTGGTGTACTGTCGGACGGATTTCATACACTTTGGTGTTCGTCCGGTCTGCGGAGCGGATGGTCAGGTATATGGGGGTCTTACTGAAATTGAGGGTGTCATATCCCGTTAGCATGCATACGGTGTCCGGGAGTGTCAGAGACGCCAAACTCGGTGTAGCCGCAAAAGTGAAACGGGGAACGACGCTGTCCAGTCTCGTGCCATAGAGCATCGAGTCTTTGTTCCATACTAATCCGGTGTCCAAGCGTTCCTCTATCGTGAATACGGCAGAAAGACCGGGCATCGAGTCCACCTTTGCAAACGAGAATGCCGACAGTTTGGCTACCGATGATGGGACGCTGGAAGACGTTTTTGTCTCACATCCGGTCAAAAAGAACGGTATAAATAGAATAATTATGTAAAAAAACTTGCGCATGTCGTTTTTTTTTTTGTACCTTTGCGGCCGCAAAGGTAAAAATACTAAATTGTATGTTGTTCGAATCTCAAATTGCTGATATCAAATTATGGCTTCCGTGGCTTCGTCGTCGTCGCGAGCAAGCAGCTTTGCGTGCTATTGCGGAGCAGCGCCGCAAGATGATGACGCCCGAGGAAGTGAAGGAGCAGTCAGCGCGTATCATTGCGCAACTGGAGCGTATGTCCGTCTTTCGTGAGGCGCATACGGTGATGATTTATTATCCTGTCCATAACGAGGTGGATCTTCTTCCTCTTCTCACCAAGTATGAGGGAGAGAAATTATTTCTCATGCCCGCTACCCATCGCCGCTCGATGGAGGTTCGCCCCTATGACGGGGAGGATATGATGCGTAAGGGGCGATTGGGAGTGCCTGAGCCTCAAACGGAGACTTATACCGGCACGATTGATCTCATTATTGTCCCTGGTGTTGTCTTTGACCAGCATTGCCACCGTATCGGACGGGGAGGCGGGTATTACGACAAGTTCCTTCGTAAGCAGTTCTTGGCTAAGAAGATAGGCGTCTGCTATTCTTTCCAACTTAAGAAACATACTATTCCGCACTCCTGGCGTGACGAGAAGGTGGACCGCATCATCACTCCTCAACAGACCATTGGATAGTCGGTTGACTGTCCTGTATCCGTTTCAGCTCTCTGTCGGTTTCGACGGAGAGTTTTCTTTCGCCTTTTCGGTAATAATAAATAACTCCGTACATCTGGCATTTCATCATCTTCGCATACGGCAGTTCTTCTTTATAATAGTCCTCCACACGGTTCCATATCGTCAGAATCAGTTCATCCGCTTGGGCGCGTAGCGGCTCCAGGTCTCCGTGTACACGCTCTGTGTTTTGTATATGGAAGGTGTGTTGGCGTTGGTGTTCGCAAAAAATGTCGTAATGTACCTTCACTTTGTTAATCGCCGGATTATAGATAGGAAAACCACCATTGGCCATTCGTTTCTGCTCGCCCTCAATGATGTTCTTTCCCCATTCAAGCAGGTATTCCTCCGTGGACAAATCCGGCACAATGTGTTGGTGGGGGTCCAAGCCGTATAATAGCTTCTGTTCTTTTTTGATCTCTCCACGGATGACGGATAGGTTGAGTACCTGGATGAAGTGAGAGATGTACATGCGTGCGTTTTGCACGATATGCCGGTATTGTTTGTTGGCGTTCACCGTGGAGGTATAGTTGTCCTTTGACTGCATGACGGTATTCTCGAACTGAACCAAAAAACGTTGCGCTTCACTTTGTATCTTATAGGGAAGCACTTGCTCTGTATAATCCGCTGACTGAGCCCGCTGGATAGCGCTTTGCAGCGCATGCAGCCGTGCTAAATCGGTGTTTGGTAATCGACGATAAGGCATAAAATCAATGTATAATTTACAATGTACAATGTACAATTTACAATGTACAAGGCGTCCTAAGAGGTTTTGTGCAAAACTTAAAGAGCCGTACGTATCTCAAAAGTCCGTACCAAACTTAAAGAGCCCTTTGTGAATTGTGAATTGTGAATTGTGAATTGTTAATTGTTAATTAATTGTCAACTTTTTCTTGTGGCGAGTCTCTCTGCTAACTCACGCAAACTCTCGGTGGCATCGTTCTGTGGCAGTTTGTCCAGTTGCAACAGCGCGCGCGACGTATGTTCCTCCATGATGGCGTCGCATGCCTCGCGTACTCCGAGACGGTCATAGATAGCGGTCACGGCAGCTATTTTCTCCTCGTTGCGTTCGGTGGTCATTATCCATTGCAGCAACTCCGCTTTGGACTCCGGATCGGCGGTCTCCAAGGCGGTTATCAGCAAGATTGTCTTTTTGTTGCTGCAAATGTCGCCGCCTATCACTTTGCCGAACGTATTGGGGTCGCCATAGACATCCAGTATATCATCCTGAATCTGAAAAGCCATCCCTATATGTAATCCATACTGGTACAACGCTTCCTGTTGGGCAGGTGTCGCACCGGCGATGTAACCGCCTATTTGCATCGCGTAGGCAAGCAGTACCGAGGTCTTGTACTCAATCATCTTCAGGTAGTCATCTATGCTCACCTGGCTCATGTGCTCAAAATCAATATCGTATTGCTGACCCTCGCATACCTTGCTCGCCATCTCGTTGAACCAGTTCAGCACTTGCGGCAGTTTGTTGGCAGGCACTTGGGCGAGTAACTTGTAGGCTTCTATCAGCATCTGGTCACCGGACAGAATAGCCGTGTTGGCGTTCCAACGCACATGAACGGTCTCTTTGCCGCGACGCAGACTTGCTTTGTCCATCAGATCGTCATGCAACAGCGTGAAGTTATGGAATACCTCCAGCGCCAGCGCCGCCGGATACACTTGTTCTATCGCGTCGCCGTTGATCAGTCCTCCGTTATGTACAGACTCGGCTGCTACGATGGCTAAGGTCGGACGAAGACGCTTGCCGCCGGTGGACAGTGCATAGGCTATCGGCTCGTATAAACCGCGTGGCTCTCTCGTCTCAAAGCCCAGGGATTCAATCTGTTTGTTGATGTCTATCATAAAATTCTCAATTCTTCAGAACTTGTTCTCAATAATGTCCGTCAGTACATCCTTGATGTCGAGTCCGGCGGCGCGTACTTGCTGAGGGATGAAACTGGTGGGAGTCATGCCGGGAGTTGTGTTCACCTCTAATAGGTTAATCGTGTCCTCTCCGGTGATGATCCAGTCCACGCGGATAATGCCGTTGGC
>ONQO01000049.1 GCA_900319995.1 uncultured Bacteroidales bacterium | reverse complement strand
CCGTCACCAATCTCAGCTACGTAGAAATCAGCCTTCAGACCGGTTTTCTTTTCATATTCGGCTCCGACGAAAGCTTTGAAAGTGTCTATCGCTTCCTCTTTGACGAGGCTCACGGTACATCCGCCGAAACCTCCTCCGGTCATGCGGCTCCCGAGCACGCCTTCTACCTGCCAGGCCGCTTCTGCCAATGCGTCCAACTCAGGACCTGTCACTTCATAATCGTCGCGAAGCGATACATGGCTGGCGGTCATCAGTTCTCCGAAATAGGCAATCTCACCGCGTTTCAGGGCTTCCACAGCAGCTGCCGTACGGGCAACTTCGCCCACCACGTGGCGGGCACGCTTGTGAGCAACAGGATCTGTCACGGCACTCTCCACAGCTCGCCAATCCTCTTCGCTCAACTCGGCGAGGTTCTTGATGGGCTTTACTTTGCTGATTTGCTCTACGGCTGTCTTGCATTGACGCACACGGTCGTTATATGCGCCGCTGTCCAAATGGTGTGGACTGTGCGTATTGCTGATCACCACTTTGATGCCCTCTAACTTGATTGGTACATGTTCAAACTCCATCGTATCGCAGTTTAGATAGATAGCATGGTCTTTCTTTCCCTGCGCGCTGGCAAACTGGTCCATGATACCGCACATTACGCCCGCATATTCATGCTCGCACGCCTGACCGATGAGAGCCAGTTCTGTGCGGTAAGCTTTGTCGTCCGCATCTTTCCATCCCATCTCTTCCGTAAAAGCGCGGGCAGTAACTACTTCCATGGCGGCACTGCTACTTAATCCGGCTCCTGCCGGCACATTGCCGTAATACAAAAGGTCATAACCGCTCTCCAACTTGGCTTCGGGATGACGGCGACGGATAATTTCCATACATCCTAACGAGTAGTTGCACCATGCCCTGTCTGGCTGTGGGCAGATATCTGAAATAGGAATAGTGTACTCTTGAGGCATGTTCAATGATTTGAAACGCAATACTTTATCCGCATTCTTTGCAATCAGTAACCATGCGCCGAAACTGAGCGCACAGGGGAAAACACAACCGCCGTTATAGTCCGTGTGTTCACCGATTAGGTTAACGCGACCCGGGGAGAAAAACATTTTTTCTGCCTCATGACCGTACGCTTGCTTGAAAGCAGCTTTCATTTCTTGTGTAGTCATAGTGGTATATTGTTAGTGAATTTGTGTTAAAAAGTGCACAAAGGTACAAAAAAAATCGCATATATGCAAGAAAAATGTGCATTTATGTTGAAAAACATATTAAAACTATTGTGTATTCCGTAAAAAAGTTGTAACTTTGCACCCAAATTTGAAATAGGAATAGTGTAACCTTAAAATTTTATACATTATGAATGGTTCAATGAACTCTTCGGAAATATTGCTCTTTGCATTATTGTTGGTTCTTATCGGCTATTCGCTGGTATCGTTTTTCTTGGTTTGGCAGCGTTTTGATGCGCGTGAGCGGTTGAAAGTAGTGCGTGAGGTAACGCGTGAGCAAACAATGCATGCTATCCGGCATTCGCATAATAGATGCCGTTTGTTGCTCTTTATTGGACTCTTGCTCGCCGTTAGTTATGTAGTACTTTCCATTTTCTTGAGCAAGAAAATGCCCAATCCTGATTATATTAACACGTTTGTCTATCCGGGTGTGGTTATTCTGGCGGACTTGCTCATTTTGCTTGGTCTGCGTCTGAAGGCGAAGGAGTATATTGCTACGATTGATGAGTATGTGAATGCCAATGAAGAGCATGTACGCGAAGCGGCAGCCGAGCGTGCCCGTGTTCGCGACCAGTGGAGAAGAGACGCTCCTATCCTCAACCCGCAAGCACGTGCGCAAATTAAAGAGGCGCTTGGCGATAATTACGAAGTATGGTATCAGCATGATATCCTCGAGGGACGTAATGTTCTGGCGAATAGAGAGTCGGGCATACTCTATGCCCAAGGAGTTGTGCTGCCCTTCGCGGAGATTATGGAAGTACGAAGGGGTAGAAAGGACCTCAAATTGGTTACCAGCAATAGCCTTCATCCTTTTATCACGATTGACTTCGGTGCTCTGCCTATCAATCCGGAAACAGGAAACAAATATATGGACGAGATTGCTGAAAAAGTACAGCAAATCATCCCATAAAAAAAAGAGTGTGTCAAATCTACTGACACACTTTTTTTTTGCATTTTTTGTACTGACTGCGTTATACGATAACGAGACTTATAAACGCTGTAACTATTCCAGTCATTTATCCGGAGTTAATAACTCTCTTCTTTGTTAGGAAAACTACTGTCTTTGACAGTACGGATGTATTCGCCTACAGCGCCTTTCACTTCGTCTGCTAATTGTGCGAAATAGCGCAAGAATTTTGGTTTGAATCCATGATTGAGACCTAACATGTCATGCAGCACGAGCACTTGTCCGTCGCACGCGTTGCCCGCGCCGATACCAATAACAGGACAACTGACAGTTTTCGTCACGCGCTCTGCCAATCCGGCGGGTATCTTCTCCAAAACGATGGAGAAACAACCGGCTTCGTCAAGCAACTTGGCGTCGTGTAGCAGTTTTTCCGCTTCTGTTTCCTCTTTGGCGCGCAGACCGTATCCGCCGAACTGGTTCACGCTTTGAGGGGTCAGCCCCAAATGACCCATTACGGGGACTCCGGCTTGTATCATATGACGGATGGCGGGTAGTATTTCTTCGCCGCCTTCCAACTTGATAGCATCACAACCGCTTTCTTTGAGTATTCTTATGGCGTTGCGAACGGCCTCATCTTCGTTGATTTGGTAACTGCCGAAAGGCATGTCACACACAACAAGGGCATGTTGGGCTGCGCGAACTACTCCCTTGGTAAGGAAAATCATCTCATCAACGGTGATGGGGAGAGTGGTTTGGTTTCCGCATACTACATTGCTCGCACTGTCACCCACAAGGAGAATGTCGATTCCCGCCTCGTCAACTAATGAGGCAAGAGTGAAATCATAACTGGTCAGCATCGCGATTTTCTCGCCGTTGACCTTCATCTGACGGATTTTTGCGGTCGTCATCCGGCTATTTTGTACATGTACACTCATAATACTTTTATCTTTTGTCTTTCGACTATTTATTTTTGAGAATGATCCAAATGATTACTGGGGCACCGAAAAGGGCACTGACGGTAGATATAGGCAACGGGTATTTGAACAGTGAGCACAAGGTGTCGCACACAAGCAGCAAACACGCCCCCGTTAGTGCTGACGCGGGAATGGTCATGCGGTGGTTGGAGGTATGGAAAATGCCTCTTGCCAAATGAGGAACCGCAACGCCGATGAATGCGATTGGGCCGCAAAACGCGGTGACGCCTCCTGCCAGCAGGCCTGTTGCAACGACAATCAGAAGACGCGTTCGGGTGACGTTAATACCCAAACCGCGTGCGTAATCCTCGCCTAATAGCAGACCGTTCAACGGCTTGAGTGCTGTCACTACGAAAAATGTACCGATGACTAATATGGGAATCAACATCTGCAAATCGCTCCAATTGGTACTGATAGACCCCAACGTCCACATAATGAATATCTTCAGCGCGTCAGGATTAGCGAACATTTGCATCAAACTTACTAATGCACCGGCTATTGAACCGAACATCATTCCCACAATCAGCAGACTCACGTTGCTTTTTACCCGCCTACTGACGGCTATCACCAGTAACAGAACTAACGATGCTCCGACGCATGCTGCAAACGGCAACAGGAACTGAAGACCGAACGAAGACAACTGGACACTGATAACCGCTGTGCACATGGTCAGTAGGGCTACGCCGAGACTTGCCCCGGACGACACTCCGAGTGTATAGGGACCCGCCAACGGATTCCGGAACAGAGTCTGCATAATGAGTCCGGAGACAGAAAGAGCCGCTCCAGCCAATACTGCCGTGATCGCTTTCGGCAAACGGATGTCACGGAAAATCATCCAATCCTGCTCCGCAAGATGACCGAATGGCCACAACCAATACGTGTCACCTTTGCATACGTTCAAGCAGAATAGCAATGCCAAGGTGATACACAAACAAGTGAAAATCAATGCGTTTCGTTTGGACGTCATGTTATTCGGCAACCTTGTGGCCTACGAATTTTTTCCAGAAAGAGTCATATTTCCGGAGAATATAATTGCTGCCTTTATCGCCCTCTCCTTCCGGACCGCTTATCAAACGAACAATCAGGTTAATGAGGAACGCTATTACCAGCAGAATAACGACCAAAATGGCAAACCATATCATGAATAGTTTTGCGCCGATGGAGAGCAACATGTTGCCGATGGACCCTTTGTTCAGCACAATGGAAAAAATGATGGTGCCGATAAGACATTCTATCGCTATGCCGCCGATGATGTACTGAACGGTGGATAACTCCTTGGTAAAATTACTGGCAATGAGGAATACAAGCGTAAAAATGGAACATCCAATTAAGAATGCCATGTCCCATTTGTTACCGGTCAATACCATTAGTTCCTTTCCTGCGCGTACGCGTGATACAATATAACATACGAGGCAGATAATCAAAAAAGCACCGAAAATAATCAGTTCCATGGTTGTTTTGTGTTTGATGATGATTGTTTTGCGTTTTGCGCTGCAAAGTTACTGCTTTTTTTTGAATTATGCAAATTTATTTGCGTATGTCAAATATTTTTTGTAATTTTGTGCCCGATTTTAGGCAAAATGGCATTTGTCGGCCATGCGCCGTAAACATTTGTAGGTTTATTAAAGAAAAAATTATGATTAAAATTACTTTTCCGGACAATTCTGTCCGTGAGTATGAGAACGGCGTGACGCCGTTACAAATCGCTGAGTCTATCAGTTCCCGTCTGGCGCAAGATGTTCTATGCGCAAGTATTAATGACCAAATCGTCGAATTAAATCAGCCTATTTTGACAGATTCTTCTATCCGTCTCCATAAATGGGAAGACGCCGAAGCGAAGCACGCTTTCTGGCATACGTCGTCGCACCTCATGGCGGAGGCGCTCCAGGAACTCTATCCCGGTATCCAGTTCGGTATCGGTCCCGCTATAGAGAATGGCTTCTATTACGATGTTATGCCGCCTGAGGGAGTGGTTATCAACGATACATGCTTTGCTGCTATCGAGAACAAAATGATGGAATTACGCGCGAAAAAAGAAGCGCTCGTCAAAGCCTCCGTTTCAAAATCGGACGCACTCAAAGCGTTTGGCGAAAAGGGCCAAAGTTATAAATGTGAACTCATTGCGGAGCTTGAGGACGGACATATTACCACTTATACACAAGGCAATTTTACTGACCTTTGCAAAGGACCTCACTTACTTTCCACGGAGCCTATCAAAGCGGTTAAAGTGCTCTCTTGTTCCGCTGCCTATTGGCGGGGAGACGAGAAACGGCCGATGATGACCCGTATCTACGGTATTTCATTCCCCAAAAAGGCAATGTTGGACGAGTACCTTGCGCTCCTTGAGGAGGCCAAGAAACGAGACCACCGTAAGATTGGCAAAGAGTTGGAACTGTTCATGTTCAGTGACATGGTGGGTAAAGGACTTCCTATTTGGCTTCCGAAAGGAACCGCACTGCGGCTTCGCTTGGAAGATTTCCTCAAAAAGATTCAAAAACGCTACGGCTACCAACAAGTCATTACGCCGCATATCGGATCTAAAAGCCTGTATATGACTTCCGGTCACTGGGATCACTACGGCAAGGATTCTTTCCAGCCAATCACCACGCCGGAGGAAGGAGAGGTTTATCTGCTCAAGCCGATGAACTGCCCTCACCACTGTGCTATCTACAAGAATAGTCCCCGCTCCTATAAGGACCTGCCTTTCCGTTGCGCCGAGTTCGGTACCGTCTATCGTTACGAGCAGAGCGGAGAGTTACATGGACTCACACGTGTGCGTTCCTTTACGCAAGATGACGCGCATATTTTCTGCCGACAGGACCAGGTTAAACAGGAGTTCATTCGCGTCATGGAGATTATCAATATCATCTTCAAAGCCCTTAATTTTGAGAACTACGAAGCCCAAATATCCCTTCGTGACCCCAATAACCACGAGAAATATGTCGGCTCTGACGAAGTTTGGGAGCATGCAGAAAACGCTATCCGCGAGGCTTGTAAGGAGATGAACCTGCCGGCACGCGAGGAAACGGGCGAAGCGGCTTTCTACGGTCCGAAACTCGACTTCATGGTAAAAGACGCACTCGGTCGCCGTTGGCAACTCGGTACCATTCAGGTGGACTATAACCTGCCTGAGCGTTTCGAACTGGAATATACCGGTGAGGACAACCAGAAACACCGTCCTGTCATGATTCACCGTGCGCCCTTCGGCTCTATGGAACGCTTTGTAGCCGTACTCATCGAGCATACTGCCGGTAAGTTCCCGTTATGGCTTACGCCGGACCAGGCCGTCGTTCTGCCTATCTCCGAGAAATCCAATGAATATGCGTGGAAAGTGAAAGAGATCCTTGAGCAACAGGATGTTCGCGTCATCGTCGATGACCGAAACGAAAAACTCGGACGGAAGATCCGTGACAACGAACTCAAGCGTATCCCCTATATGCTCATCGTGGGTGAGAAAGAGGCGGAGCAGGGACTCGTTTCCGTCCGTCAGCAGGGCGCCGAAGAGAAGGGGCAAATGACCATTCAGAAGTTCGCGGATTTTATCAATAATACCGTCAAGGAACAGATGTCCGCCTATTAACTCACCGGTTAACTCAAACCAAGAGGGTGTGTCAAAACCAATTGGCACACCCTCTTTCATTGTTTGTCCGGCATGATCCGATTAACCGGACCGTAATATGCTTTTATCGCCTGAACTCTGCTAAAACAACTGCCGTTGCAATAGAAACATTAAGGCTTTCCGAAGTCTCTGCTCCTTTGGGATAACTGGGGATCCGGATCGGGTGGGTAATGAGTCTGCGAACCTTCTGCGAAATGCCGTTACCTTCATTCCCCATTACAATAATTCCACTTTGGATGGGTTTTAGACTTTCGACTGTTTCGTACAGGTCTTTCCCGTCCAGCAATGTGCCGAAAACAGGAACTATCCCCTTTCTGCTTTGTTCTTCCATCCATTGGGGTAAATCCGTATAGTGAACCCGTACTCGCGACAACGCACCCATCGTCGCTTGTACTACTTTGGGGTTGTAACAGTCCGCGGTGTCTTGGGAGCAAATGATGTCATGCACACCAAACCAGTCACAGGTACGAATAATGGTTCCTAAGTTTCCGGGATCTTGAACGCCGTCCAGAACAACTACCAGCGAATCCGTCGTTGCGTGTCCTTCGTCCCTTTTTCGGAACACCCCTATCACGCCTTGCGGAGCCCTCAAACCGCTCATCTGCTCAATCTCTGTCGCTGTCGCAGATAGTGTACTTGACCCTTTCCCGCTTGCCGCTTTCCCGTTTTCTGTGATATAGTACTCCAATGCAAAACCTTTGCGCAATTCTTCCACGCATTTCTCGCCTTCCGCAACGAATAGTCCCGACTCGTCGCGGTATTTCTTCTGCTGAAGACTACGAACCAGTTTTACTTGTGCTTTACTGATTTTATCCATATTCGGGTATTTATGAAATTTTGCTGCAAAGGTACGTTTTTTTTTTCAAACTTGCAAGCACGCACGTACAAAATGCACAAAAAAAAGCTTTTTTAGAAAAAAAATTTGCTAATGTCGTAAAAAAGTTGTAATTTTGTAGCCGGTTTTTGAAACAGACAATTAATACAATATTATTTATGGAACAAAAAGGTTTACGCGCAATGTTGATTACGACAGCGGTCTGTCTGCTGGTTGTTCAGCTTTTTGTCGCAAGTGTACAGCTGATTAACGGACTTATTGCTCCCGATCTGATCAGCGCAAGTTTGAATGAAGTATTTGGAACAGTTGTGACGGTGACTACTTTCCTGATGCCTTTCCTCTTGTTGGTGGTAGCTGTTTTGACGTTCTTCAGTGATGAGAAACCTTCTCCGCTATTCAGCGGTGCTATTGTGCTCTCTCTTTGGGCTGTATGCCGCCTCGCTTGGCTCGCTTTGCTACAGTTCAATGTGTTGGATATGTCCTTCGTGATGAATTACGAATTTTGGGTGGACCTCGGTTTGAGTTTCCTATTGGGATTGGCGCTCATTCTTGTTGCTTGCAGTTTCCGGAATGGTGTAATGTTAGGTTCGGCGATTAACGTCACGATCGTCAAGTGTGCCGCTATTCCTGTATTCATGGAGGTGTGCAGTGCCGGGTTCCTGTCGTTCAAAAAGGCGCTTGTCTGTGATGTCACGCTCAGTATCGTAGCTGCCCTCTTCCTCGCTATTTTCCTCTTCGTTTGGGCAGCGAGACTGAAGGATGAATACTAATGGCCTTGTTGGCTGTTGGCTGTTGGCTGTTGGCTTTTGGCTATTGGCTTTTTTGGGGGCTAACGGCTATGTCAGACCTGTAACGGCTAACAGCTAAAAGCTAACAGCTAAAGTAAAAAAAACGCTCCTCGGGGCGTTTTTTTCTCATTTTATTTGCATATGTCAAAAAAATGTTATATCTTTGCACGCAAAATTCGTAATTGTCAATTATTTTAAAACAATATTATTATGAAAAACAAATTTTATTTCTTTCTTGCAGCATTGTGCTGCGCAGTAATGAGCCTTATGCCGCAAAGAGCGATGGCTAACCCTACTGTAACCGAAAAAGGAATACAGTACGAGTTGATAGACAATACGAGCAATTTGAAAATTTGTAATTGTGATCCAAGTGTCAGGGGGGATGTGGATCTTCCTGCATATGTAGAATTGTTGAAAAAACGTCCTGTAGTAAAGATTACCAGTTGGGCGTTTTCTCCTTTAGATCTGGAAACCAATCTAACAACCCCATATACCATAACCGAAATTGAGAAACAAGCTTTCAGTGGTGCAAAAGGGTTAAAAGCAATAACCTTGAATATGGGTATTACGGAAATAGGAGAACGGGCCTTCGACGGCTGTGAAAAACTCAGTAAAATCAATTTCCCGACTACAATAACCGCTATAAAAAAATATACTTTTAATAAATGTACATCGCTTAAAGAAATCTATATACCAAAGAACATCTTGTATATAAATGCAGGTGCTTTCAATGAATGTAAAAAACTGGAAACTGTTCAAGGAATGGCCGGCGTTACGTCTATTGGTTTTATGGCTTTTTATCAATGCAGTAACCTGAAGTCAGTGGATTTGAGCTCAGCGACTTCCTTAAATTCTATTGGAGAAGATGCTTTTGGTGTGTGCGGTCAACTTAAAAAAATCACACTACCTCCGAGTTTGACTGAGATAGGTGAGCATGCTTTTAGTTTTAGCGGTTTGGATACTGTTATCAATTTGAGTACAACTCCACAGAAGATTTATGCGAATGTATTTCATGGTAATGTGTTAAAGTTTAATACGCTGATAGTTCCAAAAGGTTGTCGGGAAAAATACCAAAATGCGAATGTTTGGAAAGATTTTGGTACCATTATTGAATTAGGAGAACAAGGTGCACCGGATCCTTATTCTTCCGTTCCGTCCGGCAAACATAAAATAGGAGATTTGTATTATTCCTTAAGTACCAACCAAGAAGCAATGGTTGTTGCTGATGCGAGTTATGCTACCGGTTTAAACGGCTCGCTGAGGGTCCCCTCTTCCGTTACTTACAACGGATACATCTATACTGTAACGGGTGTGGATAAACAGGCTTTCAAACAGTGTACGTTGCTCACGGATGTCTATCTGCCCAATACAATTACACATATTGGCGATGAGGCATTTAGTGGTTGCTCTAAATTATTTGGCGGAACCCTGTTGCCATCTAACGTCACCAGTTTAGGAAAAGGTGTCTTTGAGGGATGTGTGGCTCTGAGTGGGAGCATTGCTATGCCGGAAGCAATTACCGTGGTGCCGGATAACTGTTTCAAAGAGTGTGAGAAACTATATAATGTAAAGCTGTCTCCTGTAACCACTGAAATAGGAAATAGGGCTTTCTACGGTTGTTATGCTCTTCATACAGTTACATTTCCGCCCTCTTTGTCCTCAATACAATACTATTCATTCTCAGGATGTAAGAATATAGAATCTATAATTTGCGAGTGTACGACTCCTCCTTCGTATATTTTAAATTATTCTTTTTATGCAACAAATTTACCCGATAATTGTATTGTCTATGTTCCCAAAGGCCATTTGACAGATTACAAAGAAGACGCCAATTGGAAATATTGGCAAAAACTTCGTGAGATTGGCAGTAACGAGAGATTGAAATACGGAGATGTATATTACCAACTTAAAGAGGACGGTACCGCTTATGCAACCTACGAGGTGAAAAATTCTGAAGACAACTATAAGAGTTTGAGCGGAGAAGTGACAGTCGCTGATTTTGTACCCTATCAAGGTATGGATTACAAAGTCATCTCAATTGGTTCGGGTGCTTTCAAAAATAGCAAAGGCATGACTAAAGTGAACCTGCCCGAACATTTGGAGGAAATTAGTGGAGAAGCGTTTATGAACTGTACCGCGCTTGAAGACGCTAATATTCCGGCAAATGTGGTGTGGTTGAATAATTCGGCTTTTGAAGGCTCGGCACTCTTTAACAATAATAAAGATAAAGACGGAGCTGTCTATTATGATAATTGTTTACTTTATTATACGCTAAACAGTGTTTCCGGTACATACACAGTGAAAAAAGGCACACGCATGATAGCCACACGGGTATTTGAAGGGGATGAAAAGATAACAGAACTGATTGTGCCCGAGGGAGTTAGACGTGTGTTAACCAATTCTATTGAATCTATGTACGCTCTACAAACCTTGAGATTGCCAAGCACGTTGGAATTTATTGGCGTCAATTTCTGTAACGACTGTTTCTACTTGACGAAAATATACAACTTTAGGAAAAAACCGTTTGACTTGTCAGAAAACAACTGTTTCGACAATGTAAATCAAGCTAAATGTACATTGTATGTGCCTTATGGAAGTAGTAATGAATACAATAAAGCGGTTGAATGGAAAGATTTTACTGTTGTTGAAATGGGGCAATCATTTACCGTCACATTTGAAGATTGGAACGGATATGTACTCAAAACGGAGACTGTTCTTGAGGGTGAGGACGCAAACAAGCCGGCCGAAGACCCGTCGCGGGAGGGGTACAACTTTATAGGATGGAGTCCTTCCTATGAGAATGTGAAGAGCAATTTGACCATAACAGCGCAGTATGAACCTAAGAAATTCACGGTTCGTTTCTATGATGAGGATAAAACTACTCTTCTTAAAGAAGAAGAAGTTGAATATGGACTTTCTGCTATAGCTCCCGAACCTCCAACGCACGAAGGATTCGATTTCTTTGCTTGGGATAACTACTTTGATGTCGTAACAAGTGATATGGATATTTATGCTGTTTATACAAAATCTCAATATTGGATATACTTCGAAGACGGTGACGGAAATGTGTTCTATTCGATTCAGAGAGAACACGGCGAGACCATGTCTGTCTTGGTACCAAGCGGAGATGAAGATGCCCTGAAAAAAGACTGTCACTCGTTTACAGGCAAATGGTTGTCATCTGCTACAGGAACATTGATGACATCAAAAGAAGTTGCAGATGCCATTATAACAGGAGAAGTGACCTACACGGCACAATTTGAATTGAACTACTACTACGTTAAGTCCAATGTTTCTCATGGTACCGTTAAGATTCTTGAAGACGGTATTGATATGGACCACGTGGCTTGCGGAACCGTGCTGCATATAGAGCCTGTTCCGGATGAAGGATATGAGTTTGACGGTTGGGTGTTTGAATATGACCCCGAAGCAGGTATTACTATAACCGAGGATTTCTGGTTCTCCGGTAACTGCAAAGTAAAGAAGTGCACCGTTCAGTTCATCGACTGGAATGATACAGAACTCAAAAAGGAAACGGTTGAGTACGGTAAGTCTGCTACAGCCCCTGCCGACCCTGTTCGCGAAGGATATACCTTCATAGGATGGGACAAGGACTACAAGAACGTCACAGGCGACATGACCGTCAAGGCACAATACACCATCAACCAATACACTGTCATCTTCCAAGACTGGGACCACACGGAGCTTAGCAAACAGGTAGTGGAATATGGCAATTCTGCCATAGCTCCCGATGACCCGACACGGGAAGGCTATACCTTCACCGGTTGGGACAAGGCGTTTGACGCAGTAACTGAAGACATGACCGTGACCGCGCAATACGAAGTGACAACTGTCTATTTTACCGTGACCTACTACGACTGGGATTTGACTATCCTCGGCACGGAGCAAGTAGAGGAAGGGCATGACGCACAGGGCTTGAACCCCGAACCGACACGCGAAGGATACACCTTCACCGGATGGTCCAAACCGCTGACCAATATCACCTCCGATCTCAGCGTACAGGCACAATACAAAGAAAATGTTGAGGTGGATTATACGCCGCAGAACCTCAAAGCCGCCCTTCTGGAGCAGAATGATGATGTCATGATCACCCTCTCTTGGGACAAAGTGGAAGGCGCTGCATCGTACGAACTGCGTGTCACGGCGAACGGTAATGAACTCTTCTCGCAGAACACGATGACCCTCAATGTCATTTCTTCTCTGCTCTCCACCATCGAGAAAGAGTACCAACTCACTCCGGGAACCTTTACCATCGACTGGTTCGTCCGTAGTACGGACGGAGAAGGCAGTGCCATCAGCGATTGGGCACAAGGCGAGTCCTTTGAGGTAACCATCAAAGATACCGGTACAGGATTGGACGAAGTTAACAGCCAAAAGCCAAATGCCAACAGCCAAAAGATCCTCATCGACGGCGTCCTCTACATCCAGCGTAACGGACATCTCTTCGATGCGCAAGGACAGATGGTGAAATAGCCGTTAGCCCCCCCAAAGCCAAAAGCCAAGAGCCAACAGCCAAAGTAAAAAAAACGCCCTATGCGGGGCGTTTTTTTTCATTTTATTTGCATATGTCAAAAAAATGTTATATCTTTGCACGCAGAATTCGTAATTGTCAATTATCTTAAAACAATATTATTATGAAACGCAAATTTTATCTCTTTTTAGCAGTAATGCTGCTATCATTAATGCCTGTAGGAAAAGCAAGTGCCGAGGTCGTCAAAGACGGTATTCATTATATCGCCGAATATGTTGATAAACATGGGCAGGCAAAAGAGACAGATTATTATATGGTAACAGATGACCGCTTTCTTTCAAGTGAGAATTACAACTATTTATCCGGCAATGTGTATCTCAAGGATAAACTGTATGGAAAAAAAGTGGAAGTAATCCTTAGCAACGCTTTTAGTAGCATGAAAGCGAATGTCAATATTTTCTGTCCAAACACCTTAAAGAAAATAGAACAGGATGCATTCCTTCATGCAGAGGGATTACAATCTATCCGACTAAATGAAGGTTTGGAGAAAATAGAAAGCAACTCTTTTCTAGGTTGCTCTAATCTTACTTCAGTAAATTTCCCTACAACATTACTAACCATTCCGAAACAAGCCTTCTTGGGTTGTTCTCTCTTACCCTCCGTCACATTTACGAATGTCAAGAGTATCGAAGAACGGGCATTTAAGAACTGTACCAGCCTGGTCTCCATCAACGGCGGTAATCTGTCATGCACTGTACAAACTATAGGAGATGAAGCATTTTATGGATGTACTCAGTTACAGACGATCAAATTCGCGTCCAACAAACTTATTAGCATCGGAGCGTCCGCCTTTGAAAATTGCACGCATTTGACCAATATCACGCTTCCTGCCTCCTTGACAACTATCGGTGATTATGCTTTCAAAAAATCAGGTTTGAAAGTGGTAACCAACAATAGAACTTCTCCGCAACCGATAAAAGCAAATGTGTTTCAAGGAGTGGACCTGTCGAAATGTATTCTCTATGTGCCAAAAGGCAGCAAAGCGGCTTATCAAGCAGCTGACGTTTGGAACAAGTTCGGCTATATCCTGGAACCGGGAGAACAACCTGTTGATATCCAACCGGGCGAAGAGAAAATAGGACCCGTTCCAACCGGACTACATAAAATAGGCGATTTAACCTATGAATTGCACGCAGACCAGACGGCTACGGTCGTTCAAAACAAGGAATATAAAGACATCAGCGGTGCGCTCGTTATTCCCGCTTCCGTCAAATATGGCAGTTACACCTATACCGTTACAGCAATGAGGGATTTTGCTTTCGCTTTGTGCGATAAAATAACTTCTGTTTCTATCCCCAATTCTATTACGGAGATTCCCGATCAAGCTTTTGATGAATGTAGTGCATTGAAGAGTGTGACCCTTCCCGCCGCACTAACCAAAATAGGAGTCAGAGCATTCGCAAAGACCGCATTGACCGCTATTAACATTCCGAGTACAGTGACCGAATTCGGAAATTGTGCATTCTCTTTGTGCGAGGCACTCACTTCCGTCACTGTTCCTTCCGGGGTAAAAGTAGTACCAGATGATTGTTTTTATGGATGTAGCAACCTGAAAACCATTAAATTGCAGGAAGGATTGGATGAAATTAAAGCGCATGCTTTATGCAATACAAATATCATTTCACTCATCATTCCGGAAAGTGTGACTTCAGTGGGTAGTGGTTTACCCTCTTCATTGACTTCTATCCGGACTCTGAGCGAGACTCCGCCTGCAACTACTCCGGCGGGTACTTTCCAATATATCAACAAATCCACGTGTGTTCTTTATGTGCCGGCAGGCAGCCTGAGTGCCTATCAAGCCGCCGACGGATGGAAGGAATTCAAGAACATCCAGGAAAAAGGCGTAAACGAGAAAATCAAATACGGCAAACTCTATTACCAACTCAATGAAAACTTCACGGCATATGTGACCTGCGAGAAGAACGAACCTGGCAACTACGCCGGCCTTAATGGCGAAATTACAGTTGAAAAGACCGTTACATACCAAGGAATGGATTACACCGTGACTGATATCGGGTCCAATGCGTTCCGATATGCTACCGGCATCACCAAAGTGAACCTGCCTGCTATCATGGACGAGATACGGTCCATGGCATTCAACGGATGTACCAACCTCGCACAAATCAATATCCCGGCTACACTTACTTGGCTGGACGATGACGCATTCGGTGGCACCAAACTGTTCAATGACAACAAAGACGCCAACGGTGCGGTGTACTATGACGGCTGTCTCTTGGCGTTGACTGAGAAACTCTCAGGCGATTATGAGCATGCTGTGCTGTATGTTTTTGACAGTCTGCCCGAGTATGCTGCCTGGGCCTGGGTTTCCAGGGATGGCCAGCGCATCACCAGCGTGCAGTATTCTGTCCATGATCAGCTTGAAGACGGTTCCTATTCCGATATTGGCCTGATGTATAACATTGAATCCGACACGGTGGACCGCATCCGCCTGTACGGTGCTTCCGCCAGCGTTTCTCTGGCCGACGTTCAGGCTACCCTCGCCCTCGTCGAACGCAGTGCACGCGACCGCTCCTACTCCGCCGTTGCTTCGAGCTATGATGGTCTCACTCTGACGCCCTTCGGCGAAAGCGATCTTGTTTTCTCCGGGATCGATTTTCTCCATACAACCCCCGAAGAAGCGGTCCGGCTGCTGGGCGAACCGATTGAAGATACCACCATGGATGACTCCGACGGAAGCCGGAT
>ONQO01000048.1 GCA_900319995.1 uncultured Bacteroidales bacterium | reverse complement strand
TGACACCCGTTTTGTCTGAACCGCAGACAAAGGAGGCAGTAGAAAAATTCGAGAATCTTCTCACATCGAATGGCGGTACCATCCTGAACCGTGAGGAGTGGGGCTTGAAGCAACTCGCTTACCCTATCCAAGGTAAAAATTCAGGTTTCTATTTCATCCTTCAGTTTGATGCAGAACCTGCTGTAATCGCTACCCTCGAGACCGAATTCCGTCGTGACGAGCGTGTAATCCGCTTCCTGACAACGCGTCTTGACAAGTACGCATTCGAGTACGCTGAGAAGCGTCGTAACAAAGGTAAAAACGTTCAATCAGAGGAGGCTTAATCATGGCACAGAATGACGAAATTCGCTACCTGACTCCGCAAGGTGCGGATCAGAAAAAGAAAAAGTACTGCCGTTTCAAAAAATCCGGCATCAAGTACATCGATTACAAAGATCCTGAGTTCCTCAAGAAGTTCCTCAACGAGCAAGGCAAAATTCTGCCCCGTCGTATCACCGGTACTTCCTTGAAGTTCCAACGCAAAGTTGCTCAGGCCGTTAAGAAAGCACGCCATCTGGCTCTGCTGCCTTACGTAACCGATATGATGAAGTAAGTATTTAACCCACTAACAAGAAAGGAAAGAACATGGAAGTAATTCTTATTCAAGACCTGGCTAATCTGGGTTTCAAGAACGACATCGTAAAAGTACGTGACGGATATGGACGTAACTACCTTCTACCGCAGAAGATTGCTATCATCGCTAACGAGTCCAACCGCAAGCAACTCGCTGAAAACCTCAAACAACAGGCACACAAGGCTGCAAAAATCCTTGCTGACGCACAAGCGCTTGAGGCTAAATTGGCGGAGACTGTAATCGAAGTTAAGGTAAAAGCCAACGAGGACGGAAAGATCTTCGGTACCGTTACCACTCAAAACATTGCTGACGCTTTGGCTGCTAACGAAATCAACATCGACAAGAAGGTGATTACGATAGCTGAACCGATCAAGCAACTTGGTGAGTACACCGCACAGGCTCGTCTCCATCGTGAGGTTAAAGCTGACATCAAGCTGAATGTAGTAGCCGCTGAGTAAACTAGAGTATTAACCGATTAATTTAAGAAAAGTCTTATGAAAAAAGGAATTCATCCAGATAACTACCGCGTTGTAGTTTTCAAAGATATGTCTGACGGTACTCAGTTCTTCAGCCGCTCTACAGCCGCTACGAAGGACACGATTGAGATTGACGGCGTTCAGTATCCGCTGATCAAGCTGGAGATCTCGAACACGAGTCACCCGTTCTACACCGGTAAATCCAAACTGGTGGACACCGCAGGTCGTGTGGACAAATTCATGTCCCGTTACGGCAACCGCACACGCAAGTAATTGCGACGTTTTACCAAGGGGCAGGCTCAAGCTTGCCCCTTACTGTTTTTTAAAGAAAAATAACGTAATTACGTAATAACGACATGACGTAATAACGAAATACCGTAATACCGTAATTACGCAATTACACAATAACGACAATTTATTATGAAAAACGCAAACCTTTGGCGAGCCTTGGGCCGCAATTTTATCATCTCAATTATTCTTTTCGGCGCTTTATTGGCCATATTATGGATCGCGGAAATGATTTTCCCGTCCGCCACATTATTGAAATGGAACGATCCCGCTTGGGTAGTCGGCATTCCTGCTTCTATCATCGGCGTAGCATACATCCTGACTATACGTGACCCGCAGAACTACACCGGTTTCTTCGCCGGAATCATCATGTCTATCTTACTGGGCATTCAGTTTGTTCTACAAGGAGGATATGACAGCGCTTTCCTCTTCTTCATGGTTTTCATTCCCTTCCAAATGATGTCCATTTACAAATGGAGCAGAAACAAAGAGGATGGCGGAGCAAGTTTCGAACCGAAATTTCTGGACACACCACGTCTCATTCTCTCTATCGCTATGCTGATTTTCATCACAGTTGGTGATTGGGTTATGGCATCAATTGCCATTTACCATGAAGGAATCATGGAGAACGTACCGGTAAAACTACTTAACGGTTTGCTGATTTCAAGTTCTTTCCTCGCCAATTATTGGCTGATCTATCGTAAAACCGACTCTTGGATATATTGGTTTATTTATAGTGTTGCAGGTATCGGCTTGTTTATTATCCTCGGAAATATCTTCTCCATTGTGCTGTTCACCTTCTTCCTTGTCATCAACTCAATGGCAGGAATTGCATGGATCAAAGCCACCAAACCGGAGAACCTCTATTGGGCAAAAATCTTTGTGAAAAAATAATCCGACATATCGTTATTACGTTATTACGTTACTACGAAATTACGTTATCACGAAAAATCATGATAAAAAGAAAACAAGACACCGTATTAAAAGTTACCGAGTCGGCGCAACTCATGGACTTTCTCATCTCCAAGATGGGAGGAATGGCGAAATCATCCGTCAAGCAGTTATTGGGTCAGCGACGCGTCAAAGTGGGCAACGCTATCCAGACGCGACATGATTTCGCGCTCAATACGGGCGATGTCGTTACCGTCTCTTCCGGACGCGGCAACAGCCAGTTGACCCATCCCAAACTCAAAATCGTCTATGAAGACGACGATCTGATTGTGGTAAACAAACAACCAGGTCTGCTCACCGTAGCTACTACTCCGGGGAGCAAAGAGACGACTGTCATGTCTATCCTCCGCGCGTACGTAAAAAAACAGAACGCGCGCGCGAACATATATGTGGTACATCGTCTGGACCGGGAGACTTCGGGGTTACTGGTCTTCGCTCGTTCGGAAGAACTGCAACATTACATGCGGGAGTATTGGCGTGAACTCGTTACCGAGCGCACCTATATCGCCCTTGCAGAGGGTATCCTCGAACCACGTGAGGGCAAAATAACCACTTGGCTCACCGAAGACAAACGCAATGCCGTCGTCTATTCCTCTCCGGTCGATGATGGAGGCGACATCGCCATCACTAATTACAAAGTATTAAAAATCACAAATCATAAATCACAAATCACAAATACCCCTCCCCTTGTAGGAAGAGGTCGGGAAGGGGCTTATTCCCTCGTTGAACTCCATCTCGAAACCGGACGTACGAACCAGATTCGCGTTCATTTGGCGAGCAAAGGTTGTCCCGTAGTTGGCGACCGTAAGTACGGTCATGGAAACGATTCTTCCCCTATAGACCGACTCTGCCTGCATGCCAAAGTATTGGCTTTCATTCATCCCGTAACGGAGAAAACCGTGCGGTTTGAGAGTCCTGTCCCAAAAGAGTTCAACCGGGTACTGATGTAATCATTCACAATCATGTGAAGACATCGCTACGGACAAAATATCAAAAAAATGACATGACATTTGCACATGTCATTTTTTTTTCGTAATTTTGCAGCGCAAAATTGCTACTAACTCAATATTGATATGAAAAACAAATTCTTTTCTTTGGTATTTGGAGTGCTTTTGTGCACTTCGATGCAGGCAGGCGTACAAGGTAATTTCAACCCTTACGACCCGAGTATCCGTACTATTCAACAGTGGTGGGACGAAACCCAGTACTTATGGGGTGTCGAGGGCATGCAATATACGGTAAAAGGAATAGTGCACGAGGTCATCGGCGATTTAGGCGAGGATGGTACGCTCACTTTTCGAATCACGGACGACGGCAACAACGATTGGGAGAACGACCAGCCCTACGTTTTAGCTACTTTTATTCGCGGTCTTGACAACAAGCCGTTTAAGAGTAAAGAAGACGTGAAAACCGGAGACTTGCTCTATGTGTTCGGATATTGCGAAATCCAGACGGTTGATGCCGGTTACTATCTCTATGAGAATGTGCCGGTTCTGTCGCATGGGTACGTTGCTTTTATGGGTAGCCCTCAAGAAATTCCCACGGAGTCTTCAGGCAAAGCGATGCAGACCAAACTGCCGCGCGCAGAGTCGATGTACGACCTGAGCGGCAACGGACTCAAGCAGTTCATGGATGCGTGGTCGGGAAAAGACTACGAATGGCACGAAGAATCGGGATCCGGTACAAGATATGTGTACGTATCAATGAAGGAATATGGCGATGTGACCGAACTCTTTGCCGAAAAAGAAGAGGTGCTCAACGCCAAATATTCATTTTCGTCCACAGATTCCTATGATTCCTATAAGGACGCACCCGACGTGACTCCTGCTTTCCTCGAAGACTTCAACAAGGACGGCAAAGTGGATGTAAGCACCTACGGTTACGGCTCTTTCCTCAGTTCCGGCAGCACCTATACTTGGAACAACAACCTGTTTGGCGTGACGAACATGGACATCAACCGCGACGGTCGTCCGGACTTCCTTGTGATTGACCAATACAGGCAGGTGTCCAGCCATTATGCAACCAATTACGGCCAGATAGCTTATCAGCAGCCCGACGGCTCTTTCGTTTACGAAAGGATGAACGTGATGAGTTGGGATGAGTACATGGCACAAATGAGCGACCTCGAACGGGATCAGATGGAGAACCCGCAGAACTATTCCCTCGGCGATGTGTCCAAATATGAGTACGCCCTCACCTTAGGCGGAGCCTCCTTGGCGCGTGCTCCAAAGAAAAGAGCTCCCGGCATCAATCCGCAAATATCTGCGCCGACAAAAGCTATCGACCTGAACCGCGACGGACTCATTGACCTTGTGGACGAGCAGTCCGGTACGATTTACACCAACATGGGTGACGGCAAATGGGTCTGGACTACCACCAACGGCCTTGTTGTTCCGGCCGACCTCAACAATGATGGTATTCTCGATTTCATTTTCCCGGGCGCACAACTCTATGTCGGTATTTATGATAAGACCGGCAAGAAACTGCAGATCTCCACGCTCTACAAGAACGCCGCTGTCGATGACCAAGTCTATTGTTACGACTTCGACCGGGACGGTGACATTGACATCCTCGTCACCTTCACCGCTGCAAACAATGCCACAGGCTATGCCTACACCTGCTTCTTTACCAACGACGGAAAGGGGAAGTTCTTCCAGCAAGCCGAACAAGACTATGGCGACTATCCCTTAACATTCAAAGCGCTGCAAGATTTGGACGGAAACGGATATTATGACTTGCTCGCATTGAACGGCACTCAACTCATGTGGCTAAAAGGTAACAACGATTTGACCTTCGCGGATCCCAAACTATTGGTAGGATATGTCCAAAACGGAACGGTCAATATAGAGGACCTCGATAACGACGGCAAGATGGAGGTCTGGGTATCGGATGTGTATGAGGAAACTACAAAGGTGTACTCCCTTGAAACCACACCGAACACCCGTCCTACAGCTCCTTCTGCTCCTACGCTGACATACAAAGACGGCTTTCTGACCATCACATGGGGTAACGGTTCAGACAACGAGACTGCTGTCAGCGACCTCACCTATGCCCTTCGTATCGGTACTGATGCCGGCGGAAATGACATCCTTGCAGCGCACGCGAACAAAGACGGTTCACGTCGTAACTTCCTCGACGGCAATATGGGCAAACTCCACTCTTATACCATCGACTTGCGCTCTTACAGCCCTTCAACTGTCTATGTGGCGGTACAGGCTATCGATGCGCAGCACATGGGCTCCGCTTGGTCAGCTGAATCCATCGTCAAGCACAACAACCTGTCTGCGGATTTCACGCTCTCAAGCGAAAAGATTGCTATCAACGAGTCGGTGAAAGTGTATTATACGAGTTTACCGGACGGCTACAAGCACCAGTGGGAGTATGCGGACGGTGAGTTGCTCCGTGACGGATCCTATCTCCATTTGACGTTCCCCACACCCGGTGAGAAGACCATCACCCATACCGTCATCGCTCCGGACGCTCAGACGGCTTCAGCTTCCAAGACACTCGTCGTACTGCCTGCAGGTTTGGGTAATGTGATTGTAGAAGACATAAACAATGAATCATACCGTTCTGTCTCCGCTGCCCTCGCACAGCCTCTGGCGGACTTTAACTACGACGGTCGTCTCGATGGTGTGAGCATCGGCGATTATAGCGGAGGTAACTACTATTCCGCTACCGTGCAGACCGGAAATAAGGATAAGCTCTTCCAGAAAGCAGCCGGTCTATGGAACACGAATATCCTCGCTGACGGAGAACGTTTTGGTCCGACAGATGAGTTCCGATGGTTGGATTGGAACCGTGACGGACACCCGGATCTGCTGGTAATGTTAGAATACAGGAATAAGTTTGCCCAACTGCTTCATTTGCCTAATGGCGCTGCGTTGACGGCGCGTGAAGATAACGACACGCTGCGGATGCTCTTTGGCACGTGGTGGAAAGAGAACAAGGAGTTGCACGAGTATTATACCTTGAAAGATGAGGACTTTATGCACACCGGTCGTCCGACCATCTTCTACCAGCACCCGATGTATGAGCACTATGTGATCAATTTTGCGGAAGACGGTTCGTTGACAGAGCAGCAACTGATGGCTACGTCACAACAGGAATTATTCGGTCAGATGCTTGAAAATCACGCTGCGGTCTTTACTGCCGACTTTGACCATGACGGTTGGACAGACCTTGCTTCCCTCTATTCGAATACCGATACGTGGAGTGGTCTTGTTGTCTTCTACAACCGAGGGAACGGACGTTTTGACTACGCGCTTATCCCCTTTGTTTCATCGCTGCAACTCAATACGGATAAATGCCATCTGGCGGACTTAAACGGGGACGGATTCCAAGATCTTATCGTTTCTCTCAATATAGAAAACGCGGGGAGTTATATCCTTTGGAACAATGCCAACAATGCCTTCTCTGCACCCGAAGCGTTGCCGAATAGTCAGAATATAACAGATGCTATACGCCTCACGGATATAGACAACAACGGTCACTTGGACCTTATGGCATTAACCTTGAACCCTGCCGAAGGAGAAGGTTGGCATGGTGTCTATGCCTGGTATATGGGTCCGGAAGGCCTGCTTAGTCACGGATTCCTGCAACCTAAGTTAGTTGGCTTTTATGCAAAAGACTTTTACTTGGCACCCGATGAACATGTGCTCCTTTTAGGCAATACGCTCTATTCGCTGGCAGCGCAGAGTGACGAACGCCCCGAAGCACCGGCGAACATCCGTGCCTCGCTGACGGATGAAGGTCTGCTCATCGAGTGGGACGCTGCAAAGGATGACCACACACCCGCGGCATTGATGCGTTACAACCTCAGTGTACGTCGTGACGGAGCAGAGACCTATCTCATCAGTCCGCAGAACGGCGGTTTTGACAAGGCGATGTACCTGCCCGGACACAAGTATATCAACGCTACTCGCTTCGTTATCCCCCTCTCTGAACTGACGAGTGACACCTATGAGATTCGTCTGCAGGCATTGGACCGCCAGAACAAACTCAGCGTCTTCTCCGAAACACTTTTGAAGGAAGTTATCCGTGAACCCATCGAAGCGCCTGCATTCGCCTGCGCCGGGGCTTATGTCACTGTTTCCTTCCGCGGCGATGCATCTACAGGCACACCTGAATGGGACTTCGACGGCGCGCATATAGAAAGCGGTAGCGGCTTCGGACCTTATTCTGTCTATTGGGACTTTGGCGGCGAGAAGACCATCCGTCTCTCTCTCAATGGTCAGGAATATACACGAACCATCACAATCGATGACCCCTCCAATATCGAAGTTTACCTTCCCTCGGTTATCTACGAGGGCACACCGGTTACTGTAACTCTCCCCGATGATGTCCGCTATGCTTGGTATGCCAGCGTGAACGGCTCAGAGCCCTATATTGTAACCGCAAACGGTATTCAACTGCCCAGCACATCCGTCTTTGTCTCATATGACAGACGCCTCACAGCGAACGGACTGAGCTTGAGCGCACATTCGTACAGCGAAGAAGGTTCGCTCTCTACGGAAGAGCTCATTATCTACCTGAAGGTGACAAATGAAAATGGCTGTGAGACCTGGTTCATGCGCCAAGTAACGGTACTCCAACCGAAGAGTATCCCCACAATCCTCACCATCTCTACTGAGGGAAACGGTCATAACAGGATTCAATGGACCAATGACGATGCCGTAATCTTCTCTTACATTAATATCTACAAGGAAGGCTCCGCTCTCAATGATTTCCAGCGTATCGGTTCTGCGCCTGCAGCCGACTGTTCCTTTACCGACAATACTTCGGACGCTACGCAGAAAGCAGAGCGTTACCGTATAACCGGTGTCACAAGCGATGGCTCGGAATCGCCCTTCAGCGATATCCATAAGACCGTCCATCTGACCATCAGCAGAGGTGTCGTAAACGGAACTTTCAACCTCATTTGGAACGAATATGTAGGAACACCTGTTGTTTCCTATCACATCCTCCGAGGAGATAGCCCGAATTATCTTCGTCCTATAGAGACCCTCGCTTCATCCAACACCTCCTTCACCGACCAGACGCCTGTGGATGAACAGCCCTACTACGCGATTGAATACTACCTCGATGCACCAGGCTATTATGCTCCGTCCATTTATCACACCGAAGTTCCTCCTATTTACGGACGTTCCAACGTTGTGAACCGCAGGGATTTGGACGAAAGTGTGGATATAGTACAAAGTGAGCAAGTACAATGTACGAAGATTGTCCGCAACGGGCAAATCTACATTCTCCGCGGCGACAAGACCTACACAATGCAAGGTCAGAAAGTAAAATAATAATCCGTAACAGCAACGAGTATTATGAAGAAAATAATAGTTATGGCTGTTTGCAGCCTGTTCCTTTTTTCAGTTCCGGCGTCCGGAGCGAAGCGCAAAGTGCACACCATCGGCGACAGTACAATGTCAGAGTACAAAGTGACAGCAACGCCGAAACGAGGTTGGGGCATGTACCTGCAAGCTTTCTTTAATGCCGATTCGGTAGAAGTGAACAACCGTGGGAAAAGCGGGGCAAGTACTCGCACGTTCTATGAGACAGAGAACTTGTGGCCGAGTGTAAAGAAACAGTTCAACACGGGTGACTTCCTTATCATTCAGTTTGCTCACAACGACGAGAAATGCAAAGGTGAGGACGTGTTTGTGGAGAATGAGAGACTACGTGCAGAAGGAAAGGACACGCTGACAGACATGCGTGGAACAGAACCGAATACAACGTACAAAGAGTACCTGTTCAAGTTCATCAACGAGGCACGCGAGTATGGCGTAACGCCTATTTTAATGAGTCCTGTATGTCGCGCATATTTCCAAAAAGATGGCACCATCAACGAAGAAGGCAGCCACAAACTAAATGTGCAAAAAGACAAAGAACAAAGTACCAAAGACAAAGATTATGTGCGTTGCATGCGTGAGGTAGCAGAAGATATGCATGTGCCGTTTCTGGATATGACAGCAGAAAGTAAGGCTGCTTTTGAGCATTTGGGCAAGGACTTTTGCATGACGCATTATTTCAACTGTGGAGACAAGACTCACACTTCTTCTGAAGGCGGATTAGGTGTAGCCATGCTGGCTGCCTATTTAATCAAGGAATCCCCTCGGTTGGAAGAATTGCAAGCATACATGGTTCATCCAGCGATGGAAGAATTGAATGCTTATGCCCAACGCATTGAGGATAGCGGCAAGCAGGCTGCCTTCGATGCTCCGGGAATGAGTTTCACCATGTCACTTGACCCTATTCGTGCCGTGAATATGTTAGGCACCAAGAAAGGCTATCTGCCTGCCGAATTAGAATGGCCGGCAGGAGAGATAGACGAAGTAGCAAACCGATATGTAGAATATGAACTGAGTGCCCCTAAAAAGAATGCCTTAGTGATAGAAAATATCGTTCTGCCCGTAAAAGCCAAAGGAGGCACAGGTATGAATATGCATATCAACTACGGTTTCGGGGATAGTTTCCGCGACGTGACCACTATTTATGAGAACACAGCTCTACCTAAAAACAAACGGGTACAAGTGGAACTGACACAACCTATTTTAGTGCCGGCAGGTGAGACCATTAAGATCCGAATACTGCCCTGGTATGATTCCAACGGCAAGCCGCAGGATGGCAAATATATTGAAGTAAAAGGACTAACCGTCAAAGGTAAACGATTGTTCTAAAAGTACTATTATTGAGCTCTTCTCGGAAGATATTCCCATGATGGTCCTGTTCTAATCTGTAGCACATAATACTATTAAAACTACCTTTTAAGGGTAACAATCAAATCTTCTTTAGAAATAATAGCTGCACATAATACTATTAAAACTACCTTTTAAGGGTTAACAATCAAATCTTCTTTAGAAATAATAGCAGCAATAATACTATTAAAGCCACCCGAAAAGGTGGCTTTAATAGTACATTGGCTATCTATTATCTATCAATTAGCAATTAAATTGGCTAATTGTTTAGAAGCTTGTGCGTTGGGTAGCAGCGTAACTGATTTTGAGAGCATACGCGCGGCGGAGTTCCTGTTTGATGTCAGCGATGACACCCATACGGGTTTCTTTGTCCGCTTTGATAGAAACTGTCATCAAACCTTGGTCAGACTCCTTCATAGAGGAGCGCTCGTTGATGATATACTCTCCAATTTCACTGGCCTCAGCAAAAGCGTCATCCAACTGGATACGTGTTTCGGCACCATACTGCTTGCGGAACTCTGCTGTAGGAGTACCTACATAAATATAACGCACGAGTGATTTCTTCTCCAGTTTGGTAAGTTCAGTAGCTTGCGGGTTTTTGAAACTTACCTTATAGCTGACCTCTTTCATGGACGTAACGGACATGAAGAAGAAGAGCAGCATGAAGATAATATCAGGGAGTGACGACGTATTGAGCGCCGGCATCTCACGTTTCTCATTTCTACGTATCTTTGCCATATCAATTACCGTAATTTTTAGGTTCAGCTTCTGAAATCTTCTGAGGATAGATTTTCTGGATCTGTTTTTGCTGGTCCTCTTCGAGTTCGTTATAAGCTTTGTGGAAATACTTCTGCGCGCATTCTTCACGCAATTCATTATATGCCGCTACGAGTTCATTCTGCACGTCGAGATAGGATTGATAGCGTGTGTCCACATCGTTTTGCACAGAGATAACGTGATCCTTGGTGTAACTTATTTCACCGAACGGAGCGCCGAAATCTTCGGTAACGAGTTTGGGCAGGAAGTCACTATTGCTCTCGTTTTTGATGAACTCTTTGGCTTTCTCTTTGAGTTGCTTCACATCCATCAACTGGCCTTGCACCATCAACTGGTTAGCCGAGTTAATCTTGACTACCAAGAGGTTTCGCTTGTTGATATCCTTATCCTCAATTTTCTGGTCAGGAGGAATAGGCGCAGGCAGACGGCGAGCCAGTCCCTGGTTCACATCCATAGAGGTGGTCACCAGGAAGAAAATCAGCAACAAGAACGAGATGTCCGCCATTGAGCTGGCGTTAATCTGTGGGATTTTCTTTGCCATGATAAATGTGATTTACTTCAGTCTTTTAGTATGAATATATCCCCAAATCATCGTTACGATAGTAGCGGTGATGAGGAAATAGCATGCATAGATCACCGCGTCAACACACAAGCGAGCACAATGAAACCGAGGACAACACCGAGTGTAGTATAGGCTTTACGGCGGTTATGCTTCAGGTTTTTTGCGAACTCAACGCAAACGACACAGAGAGTAACCAGAATCACCAGTCCGAGAAGGATGTAATTCCAGAAGAGGAAAGCATCGGTGAAACGAGGCACATCCAGGATATCACCAGCCACCTCACGAGTACCATTGACGCCGCCGAAGAAGAACATCGCGATGAAAACGAGTCCTAATGCGATCAACACCAATAGGGTAATCTTAGGTAATAATTTATAATTTTTCATATTGCTCAGAATTTTTAAAATTTAACTTTGGCTTTTGGCTATTGGCTATTAGCTAAAAGCTAACGACAAACGGCAAACAGCTAAATTATTATTTCTTCTGGGCAGCGTCGTACTCAACTACGATATCGAGCAGGCTAATCGAACTGTCCTCCATTTCATTAACGAGACCCTCGATGAGGCTGAGGATGTAGTTGTAGAAGAGTTGGAGAACAATAGCAATAATCAAACCGAGGAGCGTTGTCAACAGAGCGACCTTGATACCACCGGCAACAACGGTAGCGGAGATATCACCTACCTGCTGAATCTTATCGAAAGCCTCGATCATACCGATGATGGTACCCAAGAATCCGAGAGACGGAGCGATAGAGATGAAGAGCGAGATCCAAGAGAGGTTTTTCTCGAGCAGACCGAGCTGTACGCCACCATAACTGGAAACCGTTTTCTCAACCACATCAATACCTTCATCATAGCGGCTCAATCCCTGATAGAAGATAGAAGCGACGGGTCCACGGGTATTGCGGCAAACCTCCAATGCAGCCTCGATACCTCCTTTTTTGAGAGCAGCTTCAATGTCAGCCAACAGCGCTTTGGTGTTGGTTTTGCTAAGCGACAAGTAGATAATACGCTCGATGCAGAGAGCGAGACCGAAAATGAGTGTAATCAGCGTCAAAGCCATAAAGCCGGCACCACCCTCAATAAATTTCGTTTTGAGAGTCTTGTGGAGAGCCACAACACCACTTTCTTCCTGCTCAGCCTCTGCTTTTTCTTCCACATTTGCTTCAGCAGGAGCTGCGTTTTCATCTACGTTTTCAATAGCAGCTTCTTCAGCGGGAGCAGCTGCGTCGTTCTGTGCCATTACTGCTGAGCTACCAAAAGTCAGCATAGCCAGCACTGTAAGGGTTGCAAATACTTTTTTCATGAGAATAAAATTTGTTAATTATAAATGTTTGTTGTTTTTCCGTTTTCAGATGTAAACTGTCAGTATTTCGTTTTTCCGTTTCATCGAAGTTGGTACTTCGTATTGACGCAAAATCTTTGTGGAGAGACGGGGATTTCTCCGTAATCCACAGCCTGCCCGGCGGGCATCCTGTGCAAATCTTTTAACAAAGTTTGCTTGCTCAAGCGATCTTGGCGGTCAAACCTTGTCAAAGTCTTGCGGAGAGACGGGGATTCGAACCCCGGAAACACTTTTGGCGTTTACACGCTTTCCAGGCGTGCCTCTTCAACCACTCGAGCATCTCTCCAAGTCGTTCAGAGACCCGTTTGTCAGGTCCCATTCCGAGTAAAATTTCAAAATCGGCCACAAAATTACTGCTTTTTTTTGATATATGCAAATTTTTGACGTTTTTTTTTAGATATTAGGTCATTTTTGTCACTTTCGCCTCCATTGTACAATCCAATAGTGCCCCTATAAATATTACCCGCGCTGGCGAATATTATTAATCCAAACAGCCGGAAATGATCTTTTTGCCACAATAATAAAAAGATGCGTCCATTGTGCCGGATACCATCCCTCCTTCCCTCACTCCCTCACTCCCTCAATCTTTCATCAAAACACATACAAGAAATGTACCAGACAACACTAGACCATACCTAGACCATATCTATACCATACCTAGACCATATAAGGTACGTCACCCTACTCTCAGAACTCGGTTTGACCACTTTTTCTTTACTCTTATACTATATTATATATTTATATATAATATACTTTTCTTCCATCCCGTTCTGCTTACAAATAGTTGCCATATCTACTTCTTTTGGTAGTTGTATTTTAATCTAAAAGGGTCCGAAAGATAGCTTTTTTTCTTTTGGTCAACAATTAAAGACAATTATCTACAATTATTAATTACAAAGAGGGTGCGTCAATCGTTTTGACACACCCTCATTTTTTTGTTAATTCTCAATTCTCAATTCTCAATTCTCAATTCTCAATTTTCAATTCTTCTCCCTTGTACATCGTGCGTTGTTCCATTGTACTTCAAATAGAGAACTCCGTCACGGAGCACCTTTGTACATTGTACATTGTCCCCTTGTACATTGTCTATTCCTGTTGGGTCTTTCTTCTCGTATTGTGCGATGACGGTGAGGTCGGAGGTGACGTTGGTGACGGGTTTCGACCAGCCGATGAAGGTATAGCCCTCGCGTTCGGGGTTGGTGTCCGGTCCCTTGGCGTCCTTGCCTTCCTCTACCTTCTCGACGAACAGAACTGTCGCGTCCCAGTCAAGGAAGGTGACGTTGTAAGTGACAATATTCTGTACCAGCTCTACCTCTATATTGATGGCGCCATAGACCGTGCCTGTCAGGGTGTTGGATTTCTCATCCAAGGCAATGCCGTCACGCCACTCCTTGAGTACCCAGCCCTCGGCGGGTTCGAGCGTCAGGGTGTAGTCCGTGCCGTAGTCGTATTCGCCCTGCCCTTTGACCACTCCGGCTCCGGCAGGAATGACGGTGGCTGTCACGGTGTATTTGTTCACATTGAAGACAATCTCCACGTCGTGGTTGGCGTCAATATTCTCAAACGAGAGCGTTTGGGTCGTACGGAAGTTGTTCTCGTCGAACAGCCACATGGAGAAGGTGTAGTGTTCATCGTCTTTGAGTGTAAACGATAGGGTGGCGTTGTCGCCTTCCGTATAAGTTCCGGCACCGGTAATCTCCACCAACTCGGGGTCGATGCCCTTTACGGTGACGGAGATGTCAAAACTGCCTTTATCTTGCTCGAACACGGCGCGGAAGATGTTCTGCATGGCACCGTCAAATGATAAGCCAAGTGCTTCGGTGGTATAGCTTGCCTCGTTGGACACTTCCTCCCAATTGGAAGCTATCATTGCTCCGTTGTACAGCCACCTCTCCCATCTGACGAAGCGGTAGCCTTCGGCAGGCTCGGCAACGACGGTAATATCTCCGCCCACCATGACGGTTAACTCGGTCTCCGACTCATAACCGCCGGTGCGATGCTCTTCCGGCACATTCAGACTGACGCTACCAAATGCCTCCTGACCCTCTTTAACCGTTACCTGTACATAGTCGTCTCTCATCGGCGCTGGCCATAGGGAATAAATGAGCTGCGAAGAAACATACGTTCCCCATCCTTCGGCTTTTTCGTAATTGTTTCTTGCTGTGTACCACGGTGTGAAAAATCCGTTTATACCCTCAAAAGCGTCCTTACCGAGTGTCGGCGGATTCCATGCGTATATGTAAGGATTCTGTATGTTCTTGCATCCTTCAAAAGCACGGGCTCCTATCTCCTTTATACTTGCTGGAAGAGTCAGGCTCGCCAATGTGGTCATGTGGAACGCGTATTCTGGAATGGCGGTCACGCCCTCGGGGACAACGGCTTCCTGTAGCGGTTCGTCGCTTCCTGAGAGATAGAGATTGACCTCATGCGGGACATAGATTTCATTAATGAAGTCAGGAATGGTCGCCGATAGGTTTTCCATCAGCCACGGGCGGCTCTTGGAGAGCCATTCGTTCATATCGCCGCCGAACCGGATGTCGGTCACGAACGCGAAACCGAGTACCATCTTTTGTTCTTCGGAGAGTTCATCTATTGTTAATCCGTTCAAAGACGACATATCAAATTCCACGTCGCCCATGCCTGCGGGTATGTTTACTGTAGTGAGGAACAGGCAAGAGCCGAACGCACTGATCTCAATGTAGTTGAGACTCTTGGGGAGTGTGACCTCCTTGAGCCCGCTCCCTGCGAACGCAGCTGGTGCGATGGTGGTGACGCTGTTGGGTAGCACAAGCGTTTGCAGCGCTTCACAACCGTAGAATGCCTCAAATCCTATACCAAGCAGCCCCTCAGGAAGATTCAGGGATTCCAGATTTTCACAGAAGGAGAATGCTCCTTTTGGAATGACGGTGAGGCCCTTGGGCAGTGTGAGCGTTTCAATACCGCTGTACGCGAAACACTCGTCACCCAGCTCAATGATATTGTCCGGCAGGTTGGCTGCCTCTAATTTCTTACACTCATAGAAGGCGCGGTCTCCTATTTTGGTCAGTGTCGAGGGGAAGGTGACGGTCTTGATTTGTGAGGCATTGGCGAAAGCGTGGTGCTTGATTTCGGTAACGCCCTCAGGGATAACCAGATCCACGATGTCCTCGCCGCCGATATTGAGGTATCCGCCGTCGGAGGTGTAATTCGTCCACGCACTCATTATCCATTTATTGTCGCGCGCGAGCCACTCTTCCATCGTGCCGGGGAACACCAAACGTACTATACGGAACACCGATGCCCATTGTCCCTCTTCGTCTTCCAGCACTGTTTCCACATTCTCTCCTATTTCCTTGGGCATGGTGACGGTGTTGCACTGGTCGAAGGCTCGGTAACCCACTTTCTTGAGGCTCTTGGGGAGTGTCACGTCCAATTGGGGGCAGAAGTAGAACGCGTAGTCGCCTATCTCCTCTATCGTCTCGGGCAGTTCCATCGTAGTCAGTTTTTTGCACATCCAAAAAGCATGATCTCCGATGGACTCTATTCCCTCGGTTATGGTCGGGAAGGTGACTTCTGTCAGTTTTCCGCAGCCCCAGAACATACCATCCGGAATCTCCTTCAGACCGGAGATTCCGCTCAGAGAGGCAGAGGTCAGGGCGGTGAAGTCCCTGAAGGCTTCTTTCGGCAGTTTGTTGCACGGATACATCACATCTTCCTGCAATTCGACGCGGGTAATTATGTCTTTGTACGGCATCCACGGCAGGTTTTCGGCTTTCAAGGACGAGAGGTCGCCGGAGCAAGTTGCTTGCAGAATCACGCCTCCTTCACAGCTCTCTTGAAGCCGCCAAGAGGAGTAATCGCCCGGTCCGAAATACTGCCAATCGAAAGGCGCATAGGTAAGATTCACTTCGCCCTGGTAACGTTTTATGAAGTCTATAGCGGCTCCACATTCATAAAGAGCAGCCTGAGTTCCCTCAAGATAGAAGCCTAAGCCCTGAGGTTTTGAGAGGTAATTACGTGCATCATACGAATCAAGCCGTCCCAGACCTGTAACATCAACATTATTAAAGAAAACTTCTCCTTTCTTTTCGGTATTGGTAAAGGAAAAATGGTAATCTCCATAGCCCAAATTGACAAACGCACGCTCCTGCTGATTGTCTAAGAATATCATATCCGAGGCGGTTTGGATATCAAAATTGAGTTTGCGGAGTTTGGAATCCTCACCAAGTCCGGTACCGAAAGGATTCAGATAAAGATTCATACGGCACAAATAAAAAACCGGCTTCCATGTTTCTTCGTTAGTTATGTTAATCTTCAGCGTAACGTCTTTCTTCGGGTTGTTATTCATTAAAAACACCTCTACAGGATCGGATTTGGTGTCCCAGAATTCGAATAACCGCGCCCCATCTTTCGCACTATGAGTGATTTCAAGGTCGTCATCAAATCCTATCAAAATGTAGTCGTAGTCATCCCCTGTATAAGAAATAAGGTTGACGTCTGATGCGACATCTAACGTTTTAGAGGATGTTTCTTCGAACTGGATTTGCACCGTCCTGTCCTCAACGGACTGCTCAATGGTGATGTTTCCAATAGTGGAAGTACCGTCCTTGAGGGGGATCGTATTTCCCAACACTTTGAGGGCTGCTTGTACATCGGTACACAGCGCTCCGGTTACTAACATGGTTGCTAAAGCAACCCAAAATAAGATTTTCTGTTTCATAGGAATAAAAAATTTAAGTAGTTTGCATAATTGGTATTCCGTTTTTTGTGACAGTACGGCAAACCGTTGCCGTACTATTGATTGGATGTATTATTTGAATTTTATGTATGCCAGACGGATACATCCCATGCGGGCAGAATGCTCATCCTGGTGAACACGGATGAGGTTGAGTCCGTTATCCTCGCTTTTCACATCGTTCAGGACAAGTGCAATCGTACTCATTTTACCCTCATCTTCACTCTGTTGGCTGGATGACCAATAAACGCCGCACATTGCTCTCGCTTCTTCTAAGGGTATGTCACTATAGATATCCGATGAGACCAACGATCCCAGCGGCATCAAGATGAGTGCGCCACGACTGTCCAGCAGTTTGAGTTCTTCTTCGGTTGTGATGGTAGAATACTGTCCTATGTTGGCTACATCCCATCCCTTTTCTGCCGCCAAATCAAGGTAGTTGTCCGGCAGAAGAACCAGACCGTGTTGAGAACCGGGATTGAGTTCGTCATTGATTTGATACCAAACACGGAGTTTGTCGGCATTGGCACGCTTGTAGATAAGATAATTCCATTGTTCGGCAGTCGGAATGAACCAATAGTTGTCATCATCGCTTGGCTCTGCATCAAAAATAGGCCAAGAAGAAAATAACCCCTCAAGAACATAAATCAGTTCGCCTCCTTTGGAATAGGGTGTCTGCGGGAAAAGCGATACATATCTGTCCAAGCCCAGCCTGCCTTCTTCTTCTTTGTACTGACTTTCAGCGAATGAATATTGGTTAAGCAGAGAGTCGTACTCAAGATTACCTTTGGCAAAATATACCTGTCCGCCTCCTCCGAGCGAGAACTTACCGGTCAGAGCTCCTTTAGGAGTATAGACATTCTGCAAGCCTTTGCGGATGATAGTGAGTTTGTCTGCCTCGCTTTCAATGGTGTTAGCATCATATTTCACGGCAAACACCAGTGTGAACTCTGCATCTTCGCTATCCAGAGGAGGATTGACGGTAACGGGGAAAGCATAACCTTTTTTAGCTCCTTCACCGGTTACTTTGGGGTCGCCGATGGTAAGAATGTGGCTTTCTTCGCCGTTGTAATATACCACGCCGTTGGAGCTATAGGTGATGTCAAAACTGAACGGTTCGTTGTTTTGGAACAATTGGTTGCCAAGAACCAGTTTCCCGTCAGTGATTTCCGTAAAATCAACATACGGACCATTGAGTTGTTGGTCGATTTTCTCATCGTCAGGCGTGTTCTGTCCGCCTTTGCACGCCACCATGAGTGGCAGTACTATGGCTGCGAGAGCCGCAATTCTGAATAGTTTTTTCATACGATAATGGGTTTTGATTGTTTGTATTAAGTTATTAGTGTCTGCCGTTGAATGTGTCATCCTCGGAACTGATTGGAATTTATCCGATTAAATCCGAATTATCCGAGGGGGTCAGCGTACGCGCTGTCCTCGTACATCGTACATCTGTCCTTCGTACATCAGATACAGCACGCCGTCCCGGAGCACCTTTGTACATCGTACATCGTCCCTTCGTACATCATCCACTCCCGTCGGGTCTTTCTTCTCGTACTGTGCGATGACTGTCAGGTTGGAGGTGATATTCGTTATCGGTTTTGACCATCCGATGAAAGTATAACCTTCTCGTTCCGGGTCTGTCTCCGGCCCTTGGGCATCGTGCCCTTCCTCCACTTTTTCCTGTAACAACTCGGTCGCATCCCAGTCAAGGAACGTCACCGTGTAATATACCTTCGATTTCTCGTACTGCGCGATAACCAAGAGGTCCGAGGTTATGTTGGTAAGCGGTTTGCTCCATCCAATAAAGGTGTATCCTTCTCGTGTCGGGTCGGAGTCCGGTCCCTTGGCATCCTTGCCTTCCTCCACTTGCTCGACAAAGATTTCATCGCCGTTCCAGTCGTAATAGGTGACGGTGAAATACACTTTATTCTCTTCATACAATGCTTGTACGTTGAGATCTGCAGTGATGTTGGTAAGCGGTTTGTCCCATCCGGTGAAGGTGTACCCTTCGCGTGTCGGGTCACTCTTCGGACCTTGTGCATCCTTGCCTTCCTCCACTTGCTCGACAAAGAGCTCATCGCCGTTCCAGTCGTAATAGGTGACAGTGAACATATTGATTTTAACTTTGAACACGCCGACGATGGTAACATCTCCGTACAGCGCACCGCTCATCTCCGGTGTTTTGTTGTCGAGCACTTCATCTCCGTCGCGCCACTCGACGAACTCATATCCCTCGTTCGGCACTGCTTCGATGTAATAGTCGGTCATATAGGATGCCTGATTATTCATGTCCACGCCGCTTAGGATGAACGTTCCGCCTTCTGCCGGCTCGGCTACCACGGTAAGGGTGAACAGCATCGGCGAGAAATATGCAGTAACGGTTATATCCCCGTTTACGACAAGTCCTGATTCAGGGTCGTAGTTTTCCCAGTGGTCGAACGTATAGCCGTAATCAGGCGTGGCGGTTAGGTGAAGGAGCGTACCGTTCTCTACATACGTGAGGTCAACATCTTCCTCCACGGCTATCTTTCCGTTCTCGGCAACCAGCGTCACCGTATAGTACTTGATTATGAATTCGAATTGTGCCGTAATGGTCATGTTCTCATAGACGGTAGAGAAATCCGACGGACTCCAGCCCATGAATAAATAGTCCTCGCGCACAGGGTCTTCGGGCGCAACGGCACTCTTTCCCCATTCCACTACTTGCTGGTCTATCAGTTCGTCGTTCCAGTCCTTGAATGTAACGGTGAACGTCTGTACGGCGAAGTTGGCAACTACTTCCTTATCCTCGTCAACCACCAGTTCCGTTCCGTTGTAACCGCTCCATGAATCCAGCAGATAGCCGTTGTCCGGAATAGCGGTCAAGTGGAGCACGGTTCCTTCGGGCACGGCGGCAAGGTCAATCTCTTTCTCCGCCACTTCTATCTTTCCGTTCTCGGCAGTGAGGGTTACTTGGTAGGTAATATTGGTTGTGAAATAGCCCGGTTTGCCTGCTGTGCCCACATGTGCGAACGACACGTCATTGGCGTTGTCCGCGCTATAGACGGTGTTGTTGCCGCCTACCAGTTCCGTACAGTCGGTGAACATATCATTATGGTAAACGAGCGAGGGCAGTTTGCTCCAGTCGTCGTTGCAGTAAATGGTCTTGAGCGACTTGCAGCCGTAGAACATGCCTATCAGCGACGTAATACTGCTCATATCTAATCCGCTCACATCTAATGTGGTCAGTTGTTCGCAGCCTGCGAACAGACCTGTCATGTCTGTTACTTTGCCTGTCTTGAGTGCCGTCACATCCAATGCCTTCAACGCTTTGCAGTTGGCAAACAGCATCGTCATGTCGGTCACTTCGTTTGTCTCGAACTGCCGGATGTCCAGTTCGGTGAGCGATTCGCAGTTCTCGAACATATTATAGAGGATGCTCACCTTGCGGGTGTCGAAATGACTGAGATCCAATGCCTTGAGCGATGTGCAGTTGGAGAACATAAAGCCCATATTGGTCACGTTCTGCGTATTGAAATGGCTCACATCCAAACTGCTCAGTGACGTACATTCGGCAAACATAGCGTTCATGTCCGTCACGTTCTCCGTGTTGAGGTATTCGAGTCCCGTGACGGATGTCAGGTCATTGAACCATCGGAACCAGTCTTTGGTGCTGAGCGGGCGGGCGTCAGCTACCGACGGGTCGAGCACGATAGTCTCCACTTTGTACGTGCCTGCTTTGCTGCAGTACGGATACCAGTCGGTCACGCCGCTGTGACTAATACGGTCTTTGTCGTAGCGGATGGTGAGGGTCTTGTTGTCGGATTCCAAAACGGCATAAAGTTCGTTCCCTGACAGGTCTTCGGCTCCTTCCGGTATGGCGGTAAAATAGCCGTAGCGCAGGTTGCTGTCCGTGCAGGCTCGCGATGAATTGACGTAATTGGCATCATAAGCCGTGCCCTTGCCGCCTATCAGACTCGTGCAGCCGAGGAACATATCCTTGCTATTTTTGTTGTACAACTGCTCGTGCCAGTTATGGTCACACCAGATGGTTTTCAGGTTGAGACAGTAACTGAACATGCCTTCCGTGCTTTCTGCCCATGATAGGTAGAAACTATTCACATTCAGGACGCTCAGCGACGAACAGCCGGCGAACATATACGACATATCTTTCACGCTGTACGTGCTCAGGTAGTCCAAGTGCTCGATTTCCTCCAACAGGGAGAAACTGTAGAACCAGTCTTTGGTGCTCTCCGGTTCGGCTTTTTTCATTGTTTCGTCCAGCACCACTTTGGTCGCCACGTTGTTATAAACTGCCCAGTTTGAAACGCCGTTGTTCGCCTCGCGATTGCCGTCGTAACGCAGCGTGAGCGTCGTGTTACCCTCATCCCAGGTGGCATAAATCTCCGCCACCACCGTGAAATAGCCTGGGTTTCCTTCTTCGTCGGGACGTGCATAAGTAGCATCCACATACATCTCGTTATACTTGGTACCCGTGCCGCCTCGCAGATTCGGGCAACCGTAAAACATAGCATAAGAATATTCAAGCGAAGCGAAGGAACTCCAGTCTTGGTTGGCGTAGAGGTAATAGAGGGACGAGTCATTGCTGAACATTTTGTCCAGTTCCTTTACTTTGCTGACATCGAAATTGCGCAGGTCGAGTGCGCCGAGGTTCTTACACTCGCCGAACATAGCTGTCATATCTGTCACATTGGCCGTATTGAATCGGCTTACATCGATATAGGTCTCGTACTTGCAGCCGTAAAACATATACGACATGTCCGTCACGTTGCGGGTGTCGAAATTGGAGACTTTGAGAGGAAAAGCATAAACGCAGTTATTAAACATATATGCCATATTGGTCACGTTGCGGGTGTCGAAATTATCCACCTTGAGCGCCATGACGTTCTTGCACTCTGAAAACATATGACTCATATCGGTGACGTTGGAGGTGTTGAATTTGGAGACATCCAATTTCCTGAGTTTGCCACAATCGGCAAACATGCCGGACATATCGGTTACGTTCTTGGTGTCGAAGCCGCTAACGGACATATCAACGAGCGAGTCGCAATGCATGAACATATCTTTCATGGATGTAACGTCCGCCGTGTTCAGGTAATCGAGATTAGCGATGGTTTTGAGATACCGGAAGTTGGCAAACCAAGCCTCTGTCGTCTTGGGCTTGGCCTTCTTGAGACTCTCGTCTATCACCACTTTGGTAACGCGGTTGGTCTCCGCATTCTTGTTCAACGGATTATTGTTATAAACAGACCAGTCTGTCCGTCCTCCTACTATCGGACGCCGCTTGTCGTAATAGATGGTCAGTGTCTTTCCGTCCTCTGAAAGCTTGCCGTACACCTCCGCAGTCTTCGACTCTATCGTGCTTGTGAAAAAACCCGGATTGTCTTCATCGTCAGGACGGGCATAATCGATACTCCCCCCGCCTGCAGCCATATAGGACGTTCCTGCGCCGCCTACCAACTTCAAACATCCGTCGAAGATGCTTTTGCTCTCCGCTATATTCGGCATTTGGGACAAATCGCTGTTGCAGTATATCGTCTCAAGATCTGGAGCAATAAAGAACATCCGGCTTACATCCTTCACGTGAGAAAAATCAAATGAACATATATCCACTTCCTTCAAATCGAGACAACTTTCGAACATCCCCTTCATCGTCGTCACTTGACCCGTGTTGAAATACCTCAGATACAATGACTGCAATGAATGGCACCCCGAAAACATCTCCGACATGTCGGTCACTTTTTCGGTATTGAAACTGGCTGCCGGGAAGTTCAGTTCATTCAGTTCCTTGCACTTTTTGAACATGCCCGCCATGTTTGTCACATTGGCCGTATTGAAAGAAGTCAGGTTCAGTTTTTTCAGCTTGGGGCACTCGGCAAACATGTAACTCATGTTAGTTACATTGGCGGTATAAAAACCGCTGATATTCAAGTTTTCCAATTCTTCGCACTGGTAGAACATGCGTTCCATAGAGGTGGCATCGGAGGTCATAAAAGTGCTCAGGTCGAGGCTTTTAAGCGCCTTGCAGCCGGCGAACATATAACTCATATCCACCGCTTTCACCGTGTTCAGATAGGAGAGATTCTCTATCTCTTTGAGGTGCTCGAAGCAATAGAAGAATTTGGCAGTCGATTTGGACTGTGCTGTTTTGACCGTCTCGTCCAGAATGATTTTCTCTATGGCAAACAGATTGCAGATCGGATTGATCCCGCAGTAGTTGTTATAGAGTGTCCAATCGGCTATACCTCTGTTGGGACCGAGCTCCTTGTCATACCGAATGGTCAGCGTTGTGCAGTCGGCACTGAGCATACTGTACAACTTCGGGTTTTCCGACTCTTCAACGCTTGTGAAATAGCCCGGATGGCCTTCTGAGTCATACGTGCCATAAGACGAGTCTATATGTTCGGGGTCGTATTTCGTCCCGTTGCCGCCGGTTAAGAGTTTACATCCCAAGAACATATCCTTGCCGGGATATTTTTCCTCATCCCCGGAGAACATCTCCTTTTCCGGGCTGAAAATCACGCGCAGGTTGCTGCATCGTGCAAACATACGGTTACACGACACATTGACGGAGGAACCGGAAGACTTGCGTAAATTGAAAGAAGAGATGTCCAGAACGGCAAGTTTCTCGCAACCTTCAAACATGGAATTCATCGTCTGAATATTTTTGACATTGAGAGGGGAAAGATCCAAATAAATGAGACTCTTGCAGTTGTAGAACATCTTGAACATTGTAGAGGAGTTTTTCGTTTCAAAGAATTCCAAGTGTTTGATGTTTTTCAGTTTGGTCATGTTGGCAAACCATTGCTCCGTTTTGAACGGAGTGATTTCTTTCATGCTTTCGTCGAAATCGATGCTATAGATTTCATTGAGGTCCTCCTGTGGTACGTTTTGTGTACCCTCCACCCAAGTCCATTCCTTACAGACATAGGGCCGCCCTTCGCGATACTCGTCGTAGTATATGCAGAAGGTGTGAGTTTTTTTGTCCAATGTGGCATAGATTGTCTTCGCGCCATACAGAGACATAACTCCCGCTCCTACAAACAGAAGCATAATTGTTACTATTCGTTTCATATCCATTTTAAATTAGTAATTTTCAACAAAAGAGAAAATAATTTTTTCATTTCCTATGGTATTTTGTGTTATTCATTTTTCCCCGAAACTACGTCGAGGTTTTAACGAGGTTTTAACGAGGTTTTATCAAACCCCTATCTTGTCCATTCAAAATTCGTTGCAAATTTACGATTTTTCTTTGACATATACAAGAGAAAGTACATATAAATATGCACTTTTTCACAAAATGATAGATAAATTTTTAAAAATGATAAATGAATTTCCTTTTATGGCAGTCGAAAGAGTCTTTTTGCGTTTTCCGTGGTGTGTTTGACTATCGTTTCATGACTAATATTCAACACTGCCGATAGTTTCGCCGCAACATAACACATCCATCGACTTTCATTCCTTTCTCCGCGATGAGGGACCGGTGCCATATAGGGTGCGTCTGTCTCCAATAAAAGACGATTCATTAGGTGTTCTTCGTCACTTGTTCCCGTTACCAATTCACTAAGGGTTTCTCCCAACTTACAGTTCTTGAATGTAATCACGCCACCGATGCCTAAATAAAATCCCATTGACAAAATCTCTTCCATCGTTTCGCGACTTCCATTGAAACAATGAAACACGCCGGTTAATCTACCTTTTGAGCAGGCGTCATCTGCCTTTTGCACTTCTCGAACGATGCGAAGAATATCTTCTGTGGCTTCACGGTTGTGCAGAATAACGGGAAGATCCATTTCCCTTGCCAACAACAATTGACGTTTGAGAACCTCTTTTTGCTCCTCTTTGAATGTTTTGTCCCAATAATAATCAAGACCGATTTCTCCGATAGCAACCAACTCATCACGATGCGTTCGTATAGCGTTCTCGACTATCGCCAACTGTTCTTGCCAATCAGCTTTTACATCTTCCGGGTGCAAACCCAAAGCCGGATAGCAATAACCCGGGTGTCTATGACATATCTTCAAAACGGTTTCGACAGAGGCAACATTGACTCCGGGAACAATCATGGCTTCTACTCCATTTTCCCTCTGACGAGCAATGACTTCTTCCCTATCGGCTGCAAAGGCTTCTTCATCTATATGGCAATGGGTATCTATCATGTTCATTTACCGTTTATTCATTTACATTGGTCATTTCGCGTCAAAATACTGCTGTCTCCGTAACTGAGAAAACGGAAATCATGGCTCAACGCATAGTCGTAGATAGTATGCCAATCACCGCCAACGAATGCACTGACGAGTAATAGTAGCGTTGATTGCGGTTGATGGAAATTGGTAATAAGCTGGTCCACAATGCGGAATGTATATCCGGGTTTGATCATAATCTGCGTCTCCGCATGGAGCGTATCCTGACGAGTTGCTTTCAAATAATACAATATCGCTTGCAGAGCATCGGCAGCGGACGTAGTGTATTCTTTCTCATAAGGTTCGAACTGACCCACTTTAGGCAAATAACCCATATCGAACGGAGACTCCACCTGGTGCAGTTGGCAACCGATAAAATACAAACTCTCAAGTGTCCGCATTGAGGTCGTTCCCACGGCTACTACATGCCCGAGTTTGGATAGAATATGCGCAATCGTTTCCCGAGGTACGGCGATAATCTCCGTGTGCATGGTATGTTTGTTGGCATCGACTGTTTTGACTGGCAGGAACGTACCAGCTCCCACATGAAGAGTCACCTCATCGGTTTCAATGCCGCGACTACGCAAATCGTCCAGCACTCTTTCCGTGAAATGTAATCCGGCGGTCGGTGCTGCCACAGAACCTTTGATGCGTGAATAAACGGTCTGATAGGTACGCAAATCTGACTCCTCTGTCTTGCGATTCAGATAGGGAGGTATAGGTAATTCACCTGCCGCATCCAAAATCTCGGCAAAAGACACAGTATCACCGTCCCACTCGAAACGAACAGCGAAGGTATTACCGAGTGTTTCCTCTTTATACGCACGCAGAGTGAAACAACCCGCTTTGAGTTCGATTGCCTCATTATGCCATTTCTTGGCATTCCCTATCATACATTTCCATGTGCACCCGGTAGTGGAAGATAGCGACAACTGATAATCGCGCGGAGCTATGGGTTCGAGACAAAACACCTCGATTCGTGCACCGGTAGGTTTATGAAACTCCAGACGAGCCTGTATCACGCGCGTATTATTATATATAAGGAGAGAATCGGGGGCAAGATAGTCGCCGACATGGTAGAAAAAGTCCTCACTCACTTGACCGTCGCGATAAACCAGCAGTTTGCTGTGATCGCGTTCTGGCAACGGGTACTTGGCTATCCGTTCGTCCGGCAAAGGGTAATTATAATCGGCGATGTATATAGGTTCCATAAAGAGATTGTTTTTAAGATTTACTAATCTGCTCGTTTCTCTTTCCTGCAAACAGATCATACCTGTTGAACTGACAATCCAACTCTCCGTTCATTAAGCGGTATTTCTTACCAGGCTTGAGCCCGATACACTTCATGGCGGCATCATTGGATGAGATAATCCATGCGGTGGCTCCTGCAAATTGGTGTTTGAGTGCCGTGCCTATCTTGCCGTACAAGTTTTCCATATCTTTATTGGACGCCAAACGTTCACCATAGGGCGGATTAATTACCACCAAGGCTTTGCCGCATTTATTGATCTTCTCCTCCCCTCTTTTG
>ONQO01000066.1 GCA_900319995.1 uncultured Bacteroidales bacterium | reverse complement strand
GTTTGCCGTCAATTGTGATTCCCGTCACATTGGCTACCGAGTGGTCGCTTGCGCGCGTGTATGAATAAATAGGAGTGTCCTTTTTGCTGTCGCTGGTGGTGTAAAACAAGGAGGCATTCGCCCAAGCGAGCGATTCTCCCTGTTCCTCTTTCTGGTATGCGGCAATTTGTACCGGCCGCCTCTTGACAGTCTCGCTGAGGCTTTCCGAATTCTGACGCTCCCATAACAGGACATATTTCTGGTTTTTTATAGCCATCCATTGCCCGTCCGGCGTAATATCTCCTCCGCAGACCAGTTCAAACGCGCTACCTGTGCCCAAGTCGCACACTTTGGTCAGTTTCTGCACGCTTGTGCCGTAATCCGTTTTGAAGGGCAGTTGGTAAAGGGCACACGCGCCTCCATCCACTTTGTCCGCGATATAGAACATATGCTCTATATTGTCATACATGAGTGTTTCGGTATTATGCGCCGCATTGTCAGGGTATCCGAAACGTATATATTTGACAGATATGGTCTCGGTTTTGCCGGAAACAACAGCCGGTTCTTCGAAATAGTAAATGTAATATGCGTCTTTGAACTGTAGATCATTATCTCCGATGGCTCCGACAAAGACATAATTTTTCCCGTCTAAAGTTCCGGTGGCGATGTCTTCCCAATCGTCCCGTCCCGGGTCATTGCTAATCATCACAGTCATGGCGAGTGTCCCATCGGGTTTGATGGCAATCACTTTTTTATCTTCTCCGGTATTCTCATCTCCGTGTGCCCAGAGGAAACCGGCGGTAGTGCGTGAACAAGCCAGTCCACTCACTTCTTTCATCGTCTTCTTTGCCATCGTTCCACATTCTGTACGGGTGAAATCATTGTTCAGCTCCAGAGAAGAACCATCATAATTGATGCCGCTTGCCGACCATGCTGCAAGAGCCGTTATCAGACCTAACGCAGCCAAACAAACTTTGTTTTTCATAGGATATATACTATTTGATATTTGACAAAACGAGTGCAAAGTTACGCTTTTTTTATGAAATAACCAAATAAAAGACAAAAAAAACACAAAAAAGCACAAATTGTTGCGTATGTGAAATATTTATTGTAATTTTGCGCTCAGAAACGGATTAAACGATATTATTTATGAAAAAGATTTTTGTATTTGGGGCAGTTATATTGTTGCTGTCCGGGTGTTATTATAAAACGGATAGTCCGCGTGGATCATGGGCGAGAGGTTGCGATCTCAGTTGGTTAAGCGAGATGGAGCACGACGGCGTGACTTTTTCCGACAGTATAGCGCCAGCTGAATGCATTTCTCTATTGCGCGAAGCGGGCATGAATGCAGTTCGTTTGCGCGTATGGGTGAATCATGCAACCGGATGGAGCAACAAGGAGGATATGCTTTACCTTGCCAAACGGGCATCCAAGCAAGGACAGCGTATTATGATCGATATCCATTATTCGGATTTCTTCGCTGATCCGGCTCATCAAACCCCTCCTGCGGCTTGGCAGAATTACAGTTATGAAATGATGCTGGAGGCAGTACGGGAACATACATTGGATGTGCTGTACGCGCTGAAAGAAGAAGGCATCAAGCCTGAATGGGTACAGATAGGCAACGAGACACCCAATGGTATGTTATGGCCGATGGGAAAAGTGCAGAATCCCTCACTCGCGTCTATTGCTGAAAAAGAGGAAATGGATCTTCAATGGGACAGGTATGCCGGATTGACAGCGATGGGGTACAATGCCGCGAAAGAGGCCTTTGGCGACATCCGTGTCATAGTGCATGTGGATAACGCGTATGAATATCGAGACTGGTTTTGGCGTGCAATGAAAGCGCATGGCGGCAAATGGGACATGATTGGCTTGTCACACTATCCTATGATGGCTGCTTGGAGCGGCAAGAGTTGGCAGGAAATGAATGAGTTGGCGGAAGTGAATGTGCAACAACTCATCCGCGAATGGCATTGCCCAGTAATGATTTGTGAAGTGGGGATGATGAATTACGGAGAAGGGGAAGTGTATGATTCCGTAGCGGCTCTTTCGAACAGGGTAATGACGGATTTTGTTGAGCGGATGGAACGCATTGATTCCTGTGCGGGTATTTTCTATTGGGAGCCGGAAGTATATGGCGGCTGGCGTCCTGCTGAATATGTTCCATTAGGTTGGGGAGGATACGATATGGGTTCGTTCACACCCGATGGAATGCCTTCTCCGGCATTAAGAACACTTTTGCGAAGTCAATCTAAAACAACATTATAAAACGAGTGAAGACCCCTGAACAAATAGAATTGGAAAAACAGCGCGATCGCTTGACTAAACGTTTTCACAAGGCTTGTGCGAACTATGGGTTGATAGCAGATGGCGACCATATCTTGATAGGTTTGAGCGGAGGTAAGGATTCGCTGGTGTTAACGGAGTTATTAGGTCGCAGAGCGAAGATTTACAAGCCGCGTTTCTCCGTTACCGCATTGCATGTACGGGTAAAGGAGCGGGATTATCAAACCGATTTGAGTTATCTGGAGTCATTTTGCGCCGAAACGGATGTGCCGCTTTTGGTCAGGGATGTGGAGATAACGAAAGAAGGCGTGGAAGAAATAAAGAATGAGCGAGTGAAGGAAGCCAATCCGTGTTTTCTGTGTTCCTGGTATCGCCGCAAGGCACTATTCAACGCGGCTCAGGAATTAGGATGTAACAAGATAGCTTTCGGACACCACCGCGATGATATTGCCGAGACGTTGCTGATGAACTTGATTTATCAGGGAGCTTATGCCACAATGCCGCCTATACTACAAATGGAAAAAATGCCGTTGCATATTATCCGGCCGCTGTGTTTGATTGATGAAACGGATATAGTGAAATATGCCGCGATGAGAAATTATCGCAAACAGCAGAAACTATGCCCGTTTGAGCATGTCAGTTCCCGGGAAAAAGTGAAAGCGTTGCTGGCACAAATCAAGGCTCTCAACCCCGAAGCCGTGGATTCCATTTACGGCGCAATGGAAAATATAAAAGCGGAATATCTGCCGCATCTTGTAGAAAATAAAATGTAATAATATAGCTATAATGAACGGATTTTATACCATCTTGCTATTATTGGCATCGAATGTGTTTATGACCTTAGCGTGGTACGGTCACTTGAAGTTACAACAAACAGGTTTCTTTACAAATGCCACTCCTTTGATTTTTGTTATTCTGCTCTCTTGGGGAATAGCGTTCTTTGAATACTGCCTGCAGGTTCCTGCCAACCGGATCGGTTTTGAAGGTAACGGAGGCCCGTTCTCGTTAATGCAATTGAAAGTGATACAGGAAGTAATAACGCTTATAGTGTTTGTTATTTTCTCTGCAATCGCATTTCATATGGAGTTGCGTTGGAATCATTTTGTGGCATGCATGTTGCTGATAGGAGCTGTGTATTTTGTATTTGGATTCAAATAACCATTCCTCTGGACATTGCCCTTAAAAAGCGGCTCAAAATGTTCTAAAGTTCCTGTAGAGACTTCATCGACCTTTTAACGACCTTTTAACGACCTTTTAACCTGCTTTTGTTAAGGCCTGAAAAATTGCAAAAATGTTGCATATGGTTTTCAATACCGCCTCGGCAAAGGTCTGGTAGTGTTAGAGACAGGAAAAGAGTTACGAATCTTGTTTGAAGGTAATGCCTCCTTTAACGCCTCGTTGCTCAGTAAGGATGCCATCGTAATAGAGGCTGCCCGTCCTGCCCAACTCTCTATTACGTCCAATATCAGCGGTTCAGCACTCTCGTGTCCTAATCTGACGATAAAGAAGAATGTCTATATGAATCTTCTTTCCCGCAACTCGTCCAACACGATGCATGCTTTTGAATGTAGCGGCACACTCACGATAGATAGTGCCGTTTTCTGCGCGGAGGAATCTGTTTCGGTGATGAATTACCGGCAAAAATAGTACGTATCAAGCCCGAAGAGAAAAAATGAGAACATGAACCATCTTCCGGATGGTCATATCCCGTTTTTTACGCGCTCTATGCTTAATAATGTCTATAAAAAGTAAGAAATATTAATAAAAATTTGCATATTCGGAAAAAAAGCAGTATCTTTGCGGCGGATTTATATACAATTATTAAGATGAAAGAAAATAATATACCTATTGTGGATTGTCCGTATGGCGATTACATGATCGGTGACGCGAGTGGCAAGTTAATGAACGAATATGGTCGTTATCCGTGCAAAATCAGTTGTGGCGTATATGCGATGCTTGTTCGCGGAACAGCCCACGCAACAATCAATGTGACCGAATATGATTTCAAGGCGAATGATATTCTCCTTTTGGAGCCGGGTAGTTTTCTTCTAATCCGTGAGTTTTCGGATGACGCTTTAGTGTACTGGATAGTATTCGGAAGTAAATTTCTGGAGAAAAACACGGTAAACAACCGCATGTCCCTATCAGCCTTGCAACTTCATTCGCCGAAGATAAGCGTGAGCGAGAATCACGCCCAAGTACTATGCTCCATGTACCAGTCGATAACAGCGGCGTTGAATGCCCGTCCGACGATGTTGGACAGCGAGAAAATGGTACATATATTCAATTTGTTACAGGTAAGCTATTCCAAGTATGCCCGTGAACAGGACGAGTATCTGATCAAGCCCATGGACCGCCGGACAGAGATCTATCAGGAATACTGCCAGTTAGTGCTCAAGCATTACAACGAATGGCATCATGTGAGCCAGTATGCCGAAGCTATGCGTCTGACGCTACCTCACTTATGCTCGACCATCAAGTCCGTAGGAAGCCGCACAGCAGGCGACATTATCATAGAGGCGATTATCACGGACGCCAAGTCGCAATTGAAAATAACGAACCTGCAAATCAAAGAAATAGCCCTCAGTTTGGGCTTTGACAATGTGGCATTCTTTAACCGTTTCTTCAAGTCTCATGTGGGAGTCACTCCCAAAGCCTACAGAAACGGGTAATGACAAAAAATCGCACTTCGGTGCGTTTTTTTTTGCATATATGAAAAAAAAGCAGTATCTTTGCACCGCAAATCAATAAATACCAACCATAATCAGTAAACACCAAACATAGAGAATATGATATTAGACAAATTAGAAAACGCAGATTGGTACTATGATAGCGTACCGGGTCTGAAAGAATTCATGAAGTTCTACAACGACAACGATTTGGAGGAAATGCCTGCGTGCAAGATCTATCTGGACGGAAAGGACTTGTTCGTAAACATTTTGGATTTCAAGGGCAAAGAGGAATCCAAATGCCGGATGGAGGCGCACCGGGATTATTTGGATATCCAGATTCCGCTTGGCGATGACGAAGAGATGGGTTGGAAAGCACAAGTGGATTGTTTGGACGTGATTCAGGAATATGACGAGGGTAAGGATGTCGAGTTCTATGCAGACAAGGCAACAGCCCGTTTTACTGTACCGGCAGGTCATTTTGCTGTATTCTTCCCTTCCGACGCTCATCAACCGGGTATTGCTCCGGGTAAGGAATACCGCAAACTGATAGTCAAAGCACGCGTGAACTCCTGACACGTAAGGGTATGCGATGCTTTATAACCTAGGTATAACCTATGTATAACCTAGGTATCACCTAGGTGTGTCAGCATATTATTAGCAAACTACCTCGTATTAACTTCGAAAAACACATACAACTATGGCAAAGACTCAAAAACATCTGAAAATTGTGGAGCGTGATCCGTATTTGCAGCCTTATGAGGGTGCGCTTCAAGGCCGATATGACTACGCTGCCAATAAAGCAAAAGAGTTAGCGGGCGATAAGTCTTTGGCGGAATGGGCGTCCGGCTATCTGTATTTTGGCTTGCATCATCAAAAGCCCTATACCGATACCAAGGGAAAGACGGTAGCCGGAGAATGGGTGTTGCGTGAATGGGCTCCGAATGCGACCGCGATTTATATCAAGGGCGATATGAATGGTTGGCAAAAGGATGAGCGCTATCGTTTGCAACCAATAGGCAACGGCGTATGGGAAGCTAAAATGCCGGAAGAGGCAATGCAACATGGTCAGATGTACAAGTTGCTGGTTGAATGGCAAGGCGGTTACGGAGAGCGAATCCCGAGTTATGTGCGGCGTGTCGTACAGGACGAGCAGACGAAGATTTTCTCTGCGCAGGTTTGGGACGAGCCTGAATATGAGTGGAAGAACCGGTACAAGGGACAAAGGGACAAAGTACAAAGGGACAAGAGACAAAGTACAAAAGAAGCTCTGTTCATATATGAGTGCCATATCGGAATGTCGAGCGAACAGGAGAAAGTGAACAGTTATGAGGAGTTCCGCCGCGATGTGTTGCCGCGCATAGCCAAACTTGGCTATAACTGTATTCAGATCATGGCTATTCAGGAACACCCGTACTATGGTTCGTTCGGATACCACGTGAGCAATTTCTTTGCAGCCAGCAGTCGTTTTGGCACTCCGAACGAATTGAAAGCGCTGATAGACGATGCGCACGGGCGCGGTATCAAAGTGATTATGGACTTGGTACATAGTCATGCCGTGAAGAACGAATTAGAGGGCTTGGGCAATTTTGACGGCACTCCGTATCAGTATTTCCACGACGGCGCGCGTCGTGAACATCCGGCTTGGGATAGTTTGTGTTTCAATTACGGGAAGAACGAAGTGCTCCATTTTCTGTTGAGTAACTGCAAGTTTTGGATTGACGAATACGATTTTGACGGATTCCGTTTTGACGGAGTGACCAGTATGATTTACCGCAGTCATGGATTGGGTGAGGATTTCAACGGTTACGGCAGTTATTTTAACGGAAATGAGGATGGCGATGCAATCATGTATTTGACGTTGGCGAATAAGGTAATCCATGAGGTTAAACCCTATGCGATTACGATTGCCGAAGAGATGTCCGGAATGCCCGGTTTAGCCGCATCAATTGAAGACGGTGGCGTGGGCTATGATTACCGTCTGGCGATGGGCATTCCGGATTTTTGGATTAAGTACATCAAAGAGGTGAAGGACGAGGATTGGAAAGCCGGTCATATCCTCTATGAGATGACCAACCGTCGTGAGGACGAGAAGACCATCAGTTACGCCGAGAGTCATGATCAGGCGTTGGTGGGCGACAAGACCATCATCTTCCGCCTCGTGGACGCAGATATGTATTGGCATTTCGAGCACGGTCATTCGACCTATATGGCGGATAGAGGCATAGCTCTTCACAAGATGATCCGGCTCATAACGGCGTCCACCATTAACGGCGGATACCTGACGTTCATGGGCAACGAGTTCGGCCATCCGGAATGGATTGATTTTCCGCGTGAGGGTAACGGCTGGAGTTACAAATACGCCCGCCGCCAATGGAGTTTGGTGGATAACCCCAACTATTTCTTCGCGGACCTCAACCGTTTTGACGAGGCGATGATTCATCTGTTGAAGCAACATATCCTGACAGAAAATCCGACCGCCGAAGAGAAGAAATACAATGTCGGCAAACACCTGCCGTGGGTAATGAAATGGTGGGACAATGAGGGCGATCAAGTGGTGGCTTATTCGCGTGGCGACTTGTTGTTCATCTTCAACTGGAACGGGCAGAAATCGTTCTCCGACTACGGTATGTTAGTGCCTGAAGGCAAGTACAAAGTAGTCCTGAATACAGACGCAAAAGAGTTCGCCGGTTTCGGTTTGAGCGATGACAGCGTAGAGCATTTTACCGAGCATGACGAGTTATATGCGAAAGATGGCAAAGGTTGGCTGAAGATGTATTTGCCGGCAAGAAGCGCTGTGGTCTTGAAACGATCGTAATAACGAATAAAAATGAAATTATGAAAAAGTATTTATTAGTAATCATGGCGGCGGTGATGTTGTTCGGCTGCCAGAAGAATTTGACGTTGAAAGAGCAGTTCCAGTCTATCACGGAAAACGGAGTAGCGGTCTACCGTGCCGCGGAGACTCAGGAAGAGGCTGAGACGGCAGTCAATAACATGATGGATTCCGTTTATATGCTTCTTGACAAGCATATAGGAGAGCCGTATAGCGATTCCATTTTCTTTGAAGTGTATTATGCTTTAACCCCGGTACAACGGAATAACATATTTGAGAAAATGCCGGAGAGCATGCTGGAAGCCAAGAGTATGCAGGAGTTGTACCAGACCTTCATGAAAGAGTTGGAGACTTCCGCTGACCAGCCGTACGTTGATTTTTCCGCTTTAACCATGGACGGAGAAGAACTTGCGTTGAGCGATATTGTCGGAGCAACGGATTATGTGCTGGTAGATTTCTGGGCATCGTGGTGTGGTCCATGCCGCCGTTTGATGCCTGTGCTGAAGGATATTTATTCCCGTTTCGGCGGCGAGCGTCTGGAAATACTCAGTTGCAGCGTGGACCGTGACGAGGCGGCTTGGCGTCAGGCTATGGACGAAGAACAACTTCCTTGGCCTTCTGTACGCGAGGATGAAGCGCATGAGTGTTCGGACAGATATGCCGTTACGGGCATACCAACGACTATTCTAATTAACCGCGAAGGAATTATAGTTGCCCGTAATCCGGACGAGGCGGAGTTAGAGGAAATCCTTCTCTCTACAGCAGAGTAAAACAAACAAACCGTGTCTGTCCGTTAGGCAGTAGTTATCGGCGGACAAGGGTGATAACATTTTAACAATTTAACAAAAAACAATGCGAGTAATTATCGAACCTTCGTATGACCTGCTGAGTCAGTGGGCAGCGAATTATGTAGCAAAACGTATTAATGAGTTTGATCCGAAAGAGAGCAAGCCGTTCGTTCTGGGTCTTCCCACCGGCTCTTCGCCTCTGGGCATGTATCGTGCCTTGATTGAACTTAACAAAGCAGGCAAAGTCTCTTTCCGCAATGTAGTGACTTTCAACATGGACGAGTATGTCAATCTCCCGGAAGAACACCCAGAGAGCTATCACAGCTTTATGTGGAACAATTTCTTCAGTCACATTGATATCCGCAAAGAGAATGTCAATATTCTGAACGGAAACGCCTCTGATTTGGCTGCCGAGTGCGCGCGTTATGAGGAGAAAATCCGTAATATCGGCGGTATTCATCTGTTCCTTGGCGGAATAGGTCCGGACGGTCATATTGCGTTTAACGAGCCCGGTTCCTCTCTTACCAGCCGTACGCGTAAGAAAGAGTTGACCACCGACACGATTATTGCCAACAGCCGTTTCTTTGAAAACGACGTGAACAAAGTGCCGAAGACCGCTCTTACGGTAGGTGTAGGCACAGTTATGGATGCCAAAGAAGTGCTTATCATGGTGAACGGTCATAATAAAGCACGCGCGCTGCAACATGCCATCGAGGAGCCTATCAGCCATATGTGGACGGTGTCCATGCTCCAAATGCACCAACACGGTATCATTGTTTGCGACGAAGCCGCTTGCGAGGAACTCAAAGTAGGCACATTCAACTACTTCAAAGATATCGAGCGAAACAATCTTGATCCGAAGACATTATTATAAATCTTATGCGTTCAATATAACGATAGACGCATGAAAAAAATCTTTATTATGCTCATTCTTGCGATAGCAGGAGTAGCAGGTGCACAAGCTCAAAACGAAACAGAACAAGCCTTCATTAACGGGTTCATCGAAGGACTGGACCAAGAGTTGGCAGCCCTCAACGAAGCGGGAATGATCTACGATGACACTAATCTTGAGGGAAAGAACATCATATGCAGCATCATACTAGATGAGGCTCAATTCGGCGGCATGTCTATGATAGCAGCCTTTCAAATGATAGGTGTAGACGAAGAGACCTTCGGTGAAATGATGCGCAAAGAGATGTTCTCGCAAAACTTAGGGGCGGATGAACGTGCGGGTCTTCAAATGTTAAAAGACTATGGTTATAAGATCTATTTCCGTATCATTGGTTCCCCATCCGGAGAGGAGATGAATTGTCTGGTTGACTACGAAGCAGTCCTGGAATAAGCAATTTATCAAAATCACCAATGTTATATGTAAAGTGCAATAATGCACCGAGAAAAACGTCACCTTGGTGGCGTTTTTAGCGTAATATCTGTCAAATTTGCACATTTCTGCCCTAAAACTTGTATATGTCAAAAAAAAGCAGTAATTTTGCACGCAAAATTGTTTACAGGTAAATAGAAACTTAATTTTATGGAAATCTATAATTCTTTAACTCGTATTAAGGAAACTTTCAAACCTCTCCATGAGGGGCATGTGGGCATGTACGTTTGCGGACCGACGGTGTACGGCGATGCCCATCTGGGTCACGCCCGTCCGGCGATCACCTTCGATGTCCTCTATCGCTATCTGATATATCTTGGCTACAAGGTGCGTTACGTGCGCAACATCACCGATGTGGGGCATTTGGAGCATGACGCGGACGAAGGTGAGGACAAGATAGCCAAGAAAGCGCGTTTGGAGCAACTCGAACCGATGGAGGTCGTACAGTTCTACACCAACCGTTACCACCGTGACATGGCGGCATTGAACGTCCTGCCGCCTTCCATCGAGCCGCACGCGTCCGGACATATCATTGAGCAGATCGCTTTTGTGCAGAAGATCCTTGACCGCGGATATGCCTATGTCTCCAATGGTTCGGTCTATATGGACGTGGAGAAATACGCCAAGGACTATCCCTACGGCAAGTTGTCGGGGCGTAACCTCAACGACATCGTGACCGAGACGCGTGAGTTGGACGGTCAGGCGGAGAAGAAGCACAGTTACGATTTCGCCCTATGGAAAAAAGCCTCGCCGGAACATATCATGCACTGGCCTTCGCCGTGGTCGGAAGGGTTCCCCGGATGGCATATGGAGTGCTCCACGATGGGCACCAAATACCTCGGAGAGAAATTCGACATCCACGGAGGCGGTCTGGACCTGATTTTCCCTCACCATGAGGCGGAGATAGCGCAGAGTTGTGCCGCGCTCGGTCACGAATCGGTACACTACTGGATGCACAACAACATGATTACCATCGCCGGCAAGAAGATGGGTAAGAGTTACAATAACTTCATCACTTTGGAGCAGTTCTTCAACGGGCAACACCCGCTCTTGTCGAAACCCTTCGGTCCGATGGTCATCCGTTTCTTCATCCTCCAAGCCCATTACCGCTCTACCGTGGACTTCTCCTCCGAATCCCTCGAAGCTACCCCCACAGCGTGCGACGGTTTGATCACGCTCAAGTTATGGCCGGGCAGATGTATCCTTCTGCGCAGCCTCGCTCACCGTTTGGGTCATGGCAAAGCAGCTGACAGAATCGTTTCAACGAACGGTATTCAGTTGTCAAGGTTGATGGACAAACAATTGCCCTTCACTTATATATCCGAAAAAGGCTCTGAAAACCGACAGCTTGAAAATGGAAGAAAGCAATACAAAAATGGAGCATATATGGACGTAGAAGAAAAGAAAGAATTATAACTGAAGACAAAAGAGGATTGCCTTCCATTAACAACTGAAGACAATCCTTTAATGTGCTTTATTACGTTCTACTAACGAAAAGAATACTTTAACAAGAAAGAGTGCTACTATTCTGTCACGAATGCAACACAATATAGGCGAGCAAAAAGGTGCCTTTCAGCTACAAGCTGACATATTAGCAATATAAGTATAGGCATAATCAAGAGTTTGGCTTCTGAGATGGGAGACCCTTTGCATTGATTACACCCTCTGTTTTTTCTATAGCTTGCACTACTCTTATCCAATCAGAAACAGTTAATGATTTTCTGTTAAGGTCTGGATCTTTTTCCATTATCACTTCCAACCTTTTTAGTGTGTCTAAATCTAAACCTTTTATATCCTCGACGCTAAATAAACTGGAAGCAGAAACGACTTTATCTTGAGGGACTCTAACTTTGAAACGATTGGGTCGTGAACCCGTAAAACCGACTGCATTTTCCACACGTTTGGTTTTATTGACGTTCGTCAATGATGATTCTTGAGGGAATTCTTCTTTTTTTGTTTCTTCTTTCTTCTTTTTTCTTACTAATGCTGTTTTGGTTATAGGCGCAGTAAGTGCGACTATTAAACTAACAACAGCAGCACCAATTGATAATATAGACATGATTAAGCTGGTATTATTCATTTATATTCCTCTCTTTCTGCTTGGAGTCATAACGGTATGAAAAAACGATAGATGCAACAACACAAATACCTGAAGTGATATATACAGTAACTGCTTTGCTTTGATCAATAAACTGTGTAGCGGTATACGCGACTAATTGAGAAAAAGCTACAAATAGCATAGTATAAACCATACCTTTTGAGATGGATTTATTAATTGTCGCTTGCATCAATTCGTGGTTTAATAGGGCTGTAACAATTATAGAAAAAGAGATGATAATCAACTCGCCATTTTGAATTCTTTGAAGCAAATTGATTGATCCTGGTTTTATAAAACAACAAATAATAACTATTACTATAGGGAAGAATGGTAAAATAATACGACTTATGCACCAAGCAACAAGATCGATTTTTTTGTTTCTTTTTTCCATCGATTGAACCTCACAAATCAAATAGTAAGACAGGTAACAGGTGTTTTTAATGTCACCCATCTAAATATACAAACACCAGATCCTCAAGATTAGTCCATCTAGATTTTTATATATTTTTTCGTACAGCAAAAGAATAACATAATCTAAAAGAGACATTAAATGTCCCTAATAGCTTCTTCTCGCGCGTGAACCGTAACGCTATGCTACACAATAAGGAGCGTAGAGTTATGGAACATGAGAGCGAATTGAGACTGCTTGCGGATGCGATCCGGCAGGCAAGAATCGAGAAGAGGATCTCGCAAGAGAAGCTTGCGGAGATGTTGGATGTCTCGACAACGCACGTCAGACATA